>JAPKEA010000089.1 GCA_028822275.1 Planktomarina sp.
AAAATTCACCGTCTTTGTAACCAGGCCCTCAACATATATGAAACAATCGATGCTTTGATTCCTGAAGTCCAAGATGACCACTTTACCCTCGACGAAAAGACTAAAAATGTAACTTTTAGCGATGAGGGCAACGAATGGCTTGAGAAAGTATTGAGTGAGCGTGAGATTTTGCCAGATGGACAGTCTTTGTATGACCCCGAAAGCACAACAATTGTTCACCATATGAATCAAGGCTTGCGTGCACACAAGCTTTTCACAAGGGATAAAGATTACATTGTTAGTGATAACGAAGTTGTTTTGATTGATGAATTTACAGGCCGGATGATGTCTGGTCGTCGCCTATCAGATGGTCTGCATCAAGCAATTGAAGCAAAGGAGAAATGTAAAATTCAGCCAGAAAATGTGACTTTGGCTTCAGTAACGTTCCAAAACTACTTCCGGCTTTATGATAAGCTGGCGGGTATGACTGGTACTGCGTTGACAGAGGCAGATGAGTTTGATGAAATTTATGGCCTGGGCGTTGTTGAGATACCAACCAACCAAACCGTTAACCGTATTGATGAAGATGACCAAGTATACCGCTCGGCGGGAGAAAAATACACAGCTGTTGTTGAGGCAATAAAAGTTGCTCATACCAAGCAGCAGCCAGTACTTGTTGGGACAACTTCGATTGAAAAATCGGAGCTTTTATCTGACCTTCTGACTAATTCAAATATCAAACATAACGTTTTAAATGCGCGTCAGCACGAGCAAGAAGCACAAATTGTGGCAGATGCGGGCAAGCTCGGCGCCGTTACAATCGCCACAAATATGGCGGGGCGAGGCACGGATATTAAATTGGGTGGTAACTTAGAAGTTACTGTAACGAATGCAACAACTGCTGACCCAGAGGCAAACCTGGATAAGGTTAGAAGCCAGGTGGAAGCTGAACACAAGGCTGATGAACAAGCTGTTAAAGATGCTGGTGGTCTGTTTGTATTAGCAACCGAACGACACGAGTCTCGTCGGATCGACAATCAACTGCGGGGCCGCTCTGGCCGTCAGGGAGATCCTGGCCGTAGTTCTTTTTTCTTGTCACTCGATGACGATTTAATGCGGATCTTTGGGTCTGAGCGTTTGGAAAAGGTTTTAAACTCTCTTGGTATGAAAGAAGGTGAGGCGATTGTGCACCCTTGGGTCAATAAGTCTCTTGAGCGCGCCCAGGCAAAAGTTGAGGGTCGCAATTTTGATATGCGCAAGCAGTTATTGAAATTTGATGATGTCATGAACGATCAGCGGAAGGTGATATTTGGTCAACGCCGTGAAATTATGGAAGCTGAAGATCTAGCTGAGATTACACAAGATATGCGCCATCAGGTTATCGATGACTTGATGGCGCAATTTATGCCATCTAAATCCTATGCTGACCAATGGGACACTGAGGGTTTGCAAACTGCTGTAGTTGAGCAGTTAGGCTTCGAAGTTCCGGTTACTGATTGGGCTGCTGAAGAGGGGGTGGATGATGAAGAAATTTGTATGAAGCTTGAAAATGCTAGTGACGCTTTTATGGCAAAAAAGGCAGTTGATTTTGGATCTGATAATATGCGAACAATCGAAAAGCAAGTTTTGCTTGAGGCGATTGATGGAAAATGGCGTGAACATTTGTTAACACTGGAACATCTGCGCGCGGTCGTTGGGTTCCGAGGTTATGCGCAGCGGGATCCTTTGAATGAGTATAAGTCCGAGGCATTCCAATTGTTTCAAAGTCTACTAGACAGTTTGCGACAACGCGTAAGCCAAGTTCTAGGGCATGCAAGAATGCGCACACAAGAAGAGCAAAAAGCCATTTTGGACGAGATGATGCTCCAGAAAGTGGCCTTACAACGGCAAGTGGCGGCTGCAGGTGGTGTGCAGAGTGCCAAACCAGTTTTCAATGAAAGTGATATGACGACATGGGGCAATCCTGGTCGTAATGATAAATGCCCGTGTGGGTCTGGCAAGAAATTCAAGCATTGCCACGGCAGACTTTAGTACGGCTGTGATAAACTTTAACAGCCCTTGGAACCAGGTTCTTTCTGATAGTTCGAAGGGAGGTAATAAAATTGCAAGGGTAACGACATACATATTTCCCGAATTTAGACTTCAACCTAAAGCAGGATGAAACGCTGTGGCAGGCTTCACGGGTGTTATGTTGGGGGGGGTAAAGTGCTTCAATTCATACGGTGCAGTTTTCTTAGTGTAGCTTGCTGGACGTTTTGGCTGTCTAGCTATGCGGTAGCTGATCCTGTTACCTTAACTCTACCTGATGGAAACTTTTCTGTTTCGGGGGAGTTTATAGATTTTGATGGTTCATTCTATAAAATTGATACTGAATTTGGGCTACTTACCATGGCTGGTGATACGGTTATTTGCACTGGTCTTCCGTGTCCATTAATAGAAGATATAATACAACGTGTAGTCTTTTCTGGTGACAAAGTGCTGGGGCAAGCATTACTATTGCCTCTAATAAAAAGATTTGCAAATACCCGAGGGTATAATATTGAGAGTTTTACGTTGGAAAACAGCGTAGAAGAGCTTCATTTCAGCAAGCCAGAATATAACCAGACTATGGCTGTATTCCGAATGTCTTTCAACTCAACATCTGAAGGAATTTCGAAGATTATCGATGGAAATGCTGATTTTTCGATGGCGCGTCGTGCTGTCATGGACCTTGAGAAAAAATTATTAAACGCTAATTTTGGGCCTAAATCAACGGCCCCAAGGCGCTCAAAAGTGATTGGTTGGGAGAGATTACAGATAAGGGCTGAAAATAATAATAAGGCAAGCCTTTTATCAACAGAAAACCTGATATCGATGACTTCAGGGTCACCTGCGCTTTGGCCACTTAAAAATGGGGTTCAGTTACCGGTGTTTATCGATGGGTTGGACGAAAGCGTCATGGCACTTAGACAGCAATTGGAGCAACCCACCATGTCAAAAACTGAACGACCACAGGGCGTCAACACACCAGGTATATTATCAGTGAGCCATTTGTGGCAAGGTGCAAAAAATGAGATCCAAGTTGTGACGTCATGTGAAGAAGTATCAAACCAGCCAACGGAAAAAAAAGGAGATGCAAACCCCCTAAGAGTCCCAATTTACCTAATTGCGTCACCAAAAAAGCTGGCTCCAATCGCCCGAGATTTTTGGTCGTTCTTAATGTCCCTCGAGGCACAAAAACTTGTGCAGGATCTGGGTTTTGAAAGTCGGACTCCCCTCGAGGTAAAGTTTGACGGCAGTGCTGGTATCATTTTGAAGTCGGTTCTTAACACAGATGCTGATATGCGTGCGGACGATCTGAGAAACGCCATTCAGAGTTTGCTAGGATATAGTCGTTTGTCAGTGTCGTTTCGTTTTCTTGAAGGAAGTCAGGTTTTGGACGAAACGTCTCAGTCAAATTTGGGGTATCTGGTTAATTTGTTCCTGTCGGGACGATATGACGGGAGAGAGGTTATTTTTGCTGGTTTTAGTGATAGTCAGGGTAGCTCAGAAGGTAATTTACAAATATCACTAGATCGTGCGCGGGCTGTTCGCGCGACGATTAACACAATGTTGGCGGAGAAAAAAGTGGGACAGTTACAATTTCAAGCCATAGGTTTGGGAGAAGGGCTCCCGACTGTTTGTAATAATTCAGATTGGGGACAGTATCAAAACCGCCGTGTAGAGGTTTGGATAAAATGAAGGCCAATACTGCCCCTAAGCTCAGTTTTTCATTCCGTCCCAAAACCCTTTGACCTTATCAAAGAACCCTTGGCTTTCTGGACTGTTATTCACTGCAAGCTCGTCAAACTCTTTCAAAAGCTCTTTCTGACGCGGGCTAAGATTAACGGGCGTTTCAACCTGAAGTTCAATAAACATATCACCCAGTGCACCGCCACGGATTGCGGGCATGCCTTTTCCGCGGAGCCGCATTTGGCGCCCTGATTGGCTGCCTGTGGGAATTTTTACCCGACTGCGGCCTCCATCTATATTGGGAACTTCGATGTCCCCACCCATTGCAGCTGATGTCATCGAGACAGGTATATGGCAAAATAGATTAGTACTTTCGCGTTCGAAAATCGCATGCTTATTAACCTCGATGAATATGTAGAGATCCCCTTGTGAGCCACCACGAATGCCAGCCTCGCCTTCGCCAGATAAACGGATTCTAGTTCCAGTTTCAACGCCAGGAGGAATATTGACTGAAAGAGATCTGTCCTTCTCAAGTCGCCCTGCTCCGTGACAAGATGAGCAAGGACTCTTTATAACCTGACCACTGCCACTACAGGTGGGGCATGCGCGCTCAACGGTAAAAAACCCTTGCTGTGCACGCACCTTGCCCATTCCCGAACATGTGCCACACGTACTGGGTGTGGTCCCTGCCGCGGCGCCTGAACCATTACAGGGGGCGCATGACACTGTTGTAGTTACTGAAATAGATCTTTTTTGGAGACCCTCGTATGCCTGCTCCAAAGATATTGCCATGTTATAACGTAAGTCTGACCCGCGAGTAGCCTGTTGACGTCCGCCTCCACGGCCCCCGCCGCCTCTAAGCCCACCAAATAGATCATCAAATACATCTGAGAATGCATTGGCGAAATCGCCTTGCCCCCCAGGACGTCCTGCACCGCCCGCGCTACCTTCAAAGGCTGCATGTCCATAGCGGTCATAAGCCGCTTTTTTATCGTTATTCTTTAAAACTTCATAGGCTTCATTGGCTTCCTTGAATTGCTCTTCAGCGTCAGGTTTGTCTGAGTTACGATCAGGATGCAGCTCTTTCGCTTTTTGCCGATAGCCTTTTTTGATCTCATCTTGGCTCGCACCTTTAGCTAAACCAAGAATTTCATAATAATCGCGTTTAGACATCTGCTTTGTCCTCTTTGGAAATGAAAAACTGACTCACAGAATTGCAAGTCAGTTTTCGATAGTTCCGCTTGAAGTTAGTCGCGCTTATTGCCATCTAAGTCTTCAAAGTCAGCATCAAGGATGTCGTCATCCGCCACTGGGCCCTCGTCGAAATCACCAGCCGCCTCAGCTTCTTGGCTCGACTTGTAAATTGCTTCGCCAAGTTTCATCGCAGACTCTGTTACGTTCTGGATGCCAGCTTTAATTTTCCCAACATTTTCAGTCTCTAGCTCGTCCTTCAAAGCCGCAATTGCAAGTTCGATGGCTTCAATAGTAGTTGGGTCCACTTTGCTGCCATGATCTTCCAATGATTTTTCAGTTGAGTGGATCAAGCTTTCAGCTTGGTTTTTGCTCTCAACTAAATCCTTGCGCTCTTTATCTGACTCTGCATTGGCTTCAGCGTCCTTAACCATCGCATTGATGTCATCATCGCTAAGACCACCAGAAGCTTGGATTGTAATCTTTTGTTCTTTTCCGGTACCTTTATCTGACGCACCTACAGATACAATGCCGTTGGCATCAATATCGAAGGTTACTTCGATTTGTGGCATACCGCGTGGCGCTGGTGGAATGTCTTCAAGATTGAATTGTCCCAAAACTTTATTGTCTGCCGCCATCTCGCGCTCACCTTGGAAAACACGAATAGTTACAGCGCTTTGGCTATCTTCTGCTGTTGAAAAAACTTGAGATTTTTTTGTTGGAATTGTTGTATTGCGATCAATTAGACGGGTAAACACCCCACCCAAAGTTTCGATTCCCAGTGAAAGGGGTGTCACATCAAGAAGTACTACATCTTTTACGTCTCCTTGCAAAACACCAGCCTGAATTGCAGCTCCCATTGCAACAACCTCGTCAGGGTTAACGCCTTTGTTTGGCTCTTTACCAAAGAACTTCGTAACCTCTTCGATTACCCGTGGCATGCGGGTCATACCACCAACTAAAACGATTTCATCAATATCACTTGTTGAAAGGCCTGCATCTTTAATTGCGGCTTTACATGGCTTCAAGGAAGCTTTGATCAAGTCACCGACTAATGATTCGAGCTTCGCTCGGGTAAGCTTTACGACTAGGTGCAGTGGCTGGCCTGATTTACCATCCATCGATATAAACGGTTGGTTAATCTCTGTTTGGGTTGAAGAAGAGAGTTCAATTTTGGCTTTCTCTGCAGCCTCTTTTAAACGTTGAAGCGCCATCTTATCTTGCTTCAGGTCTACACCATTTTCCTTTTTGAACTCGTCCGCTAAATAGTTTACAATTTGCATGTCGAAGTCTTCACCACCAAGGAATGTGTCACCATTCGTTGATTTAACTTCAAATAAGCCATCATCGATTTCGAGGATGGTTACATCGAATGTGCCGCCGCCAAGGTCATAGACAGCAATTGTTTGAGTTTCTTTTTTGTCGAGGCCGTAAGCTAATGCAGCTGCAGTAGGCTCATTGATAATTCGCAAAACTTCCAAACCAGCAATCTTACCCGCATCTTTTGTTGCCTGGCGTTGCGCATCATTAAAGTATGCAGGAACCGTTATCACAGCTTGATCAACAGTCTCACCAAGATAGCTCTCGGCCGTTTCTTTCATTTTTTGCAGAATAAATGCTGAGAGCTGTGACGGTGAAAATTTATCACCAAGAGCCTCAACCCATGCATCGCCATTGCCGCCATTGATGAGGTTAAATGGAAGGTTTTTCAGATCTTTTTTCAGATGTTCGTCGTCAAACCTACGTCCCACCAAACGCTTCACACCGAAAACTGTATTTTCGGGGTTAGTTACAGCTTGCCGTTTCGCGGGCTGCCCCACTAAACGCTCACTTTCTGTAAATGCTACAATAGAAGGCGTTGTACGCGCGCCCTCTGCGTTTTCAATAACGCGAGGTTGCGAGCCATCCATAATGGCAATACAGCTATTTGTTGTTCCAAGGTCAATCCCAATTACTTTAGCCATGGCGTAGCGTCCCTTTAATCTGGCGTGCTGGGGCAAATGCCCCAATTTTTCGGTGGTTCATGTGAAACACCGGCTCAGCGCGCTATATAGGTATGCCAAACACACCCTGCAACCTTATGGAGGCAATGAAATTTGGATTTTTTAAAGTTAAATGGTCTATCCGGTGAGTTACCGCCGGTTTCTATTGGTGGGATCAATGTTTATAAAGGGCTTTTGTCAATTTCAGATCAAAAACTGCTTGTTGAAGAATTACGCAAAGTTGCAGCCGCAGCACCAGTTTTTTCTCCAAAAACTAAAGCTGGCAGGCCAATGTCTGTACGCCTTACGGCTGCGGGTAATTTTGGATGGTATTCTGATCATGCAGGTTACCGATATGTTGAACGCCATCCGTCGGGCTGCGCCTGGCCTGAAATTCCAAACCTAATTTTGAGTATTTGGCAGGCTCTGGTTCCAGGTTCTCCCAAACCGGAATGTTGTTTGTTGAATTTCTATGGAGAAGGAGCTCGGATGGGGTTGCACCAGGATCGAGACGAAGCCCGATTTGAATGGCCAGTTGTATCGATTTCACTTGGAGATGAGGGCCTTTTTCGTGTCGGTGGGCTCGACCGGGGTGGGAAAACAGCCTCAATATGGCTTCAATCTGGAGATGTTGCTGTTATGGGAGGGGGTGCCCGCTTGAACTATCATGGAATTGATCGCATTAAATTTGGTAGTTCAACCTTGTTGAAAGACGGAGGGCGACTCAATGTTACACTAAGGGTTGTTACGTGATGAATATTTAAATCAAAAATTTTAGATATTTTATAGTAGATTATTGAATTAACCAACAAATCTAAGTTACATGTTTGTTTAAAAAAATTTAAGACTAGTACTGTACTTCTAATTCGAAAAGTAAATCTAACACTAAATTAATTCAATAACCTCACATAGATGGATCTGACGTTGGATTTTCAAAAACTTGAAGCGATTATGCGTGAACTCTCCCTACAGGCGGGTGATGCTATAATGAAAATTTATGATCAGTCAGACTTTGAGGTAAAAACGAAGTCAGATAATAGTCCTGTTACCGCTGCTGATGAAGCAGCTGACGCATTAATTTCTGTAGGCCTACTCAAAGCTTTCCCAGATGTGACACTCATTACCGAAGAACAATTTGATAGCCACAGCTTGATTAATAATACCTTTTTAATTGTTGACCCACTTGATGGTACGAAAGAGTTCATCCAGCGCCGGGGTGATTTCACAGTTAATATAGCTTATGTAGAAAACGGTATTCCGATACGTGGCATTGTTTACGCACCAGCAAAGAGACGCCTGTTTTATACAGATTCTTTAGGTGTGTCTGTGGAGGAAACGGGTGGCTTACAGCAAGATGAGGTTGGATCATGCCACCCTATTTTAGTGTCGAACCCTAACAATACAGCGCTGCGAGTTGTAGCGTCAAAATCGCACCGTGATCAAGCTACGGATAACTATATATCAAAGTATGAAACGGTAGATGTGAAGAGTGCAGGCTCTTCATTAAAATTCTGTTTAATTGCGACAGGTGAAGCAGATTTCTATCCGAGAATGGGCCGAACAATGGAGTGGGATACCGCAGCTGGTCACGCTATTTTAATTGGCGCAGGTGGGGACGTAGTTCGTTTTGATGATTTGTCCCCTCTCACCTATGGCAAACCTGACTATGAAAACCCTTTTTTTATAGCTTATGCTAGAGGCGTTACGCTTCATGAG
>JAPKEA010000090.1 GCA_028822275.1 Planktomarina sp.
ATGTTGGACCAAAACGGCACGTACCACATGCCCATAATTCTAAATCCAAATTCATATTCAATGTGGAGCTCAGCATAATGGACGGCCTGAACATGTCGCGTCGCATTCGCCGCACGCCCTACACCGATCGGGTGGAAGAGGCTGGCGTCCGTGGCTTTTCTGTTGTTAATCACATGCTGCTACCCAAGGCGTTCGGCCCAACGGTAGAGGAAGACTACTGGCACTTACGGGAGCATGTGCAAATTTGGGATGTATCAGTCCAGCGTCAAGTCCAAATCATGGGTCCTGATGCGGCGGCGCTTGTACAGTGGATGACACCACGCAACATTAGCAACGCTGAAATAGGTGATTGTTTTTATATTCCTATTATCGATGATAAGGGCGGACTAATCAACGACCCAGTCATGCTTAAGTTAGCAGAGGACGAGTTCTGGCTTTCAATTGCGGATAGCGATGTACTTCTTTACGCCATGGGATTGGCACTTGGGCGCGGTATGGATGTTGAAATAACTGAGCCAGATGTTAACCCAGTTGCTATCCAAGGGCCAAAAGCTGAGGATTTGCTAGCTTCTCTTTTTGGAAAAAAAATAAGAGATATTAGGTTCTTCAAGTATGACTGGATTGATTTCAAAGGTACTCGGCAATTAATAGCGCGGTCAGGCTATTCTCGGCAAGGTGGCTTTGAAATTTATCTGCGGGGTGGACACTTAGGACCGGCTCTTTGGGATAGTATCTGGGAGGCTGGCCAGGCTTTCAACATTACGCCCGGCTGTCCAAATTTAATTGAACGAATTGAGGGAGGCCTTCTTTCTTATGGGAATGAGTTCACACGTGACAATAATCCCTTTGAGATAGGTCATGGTAAATACTGCACTATCGATAATTCGATTAATTACGTGGGTCGGGAAGCTTTACAGACAATTGCTTTAAATGGTGTATCTCGCGAAATTCGTGGCGTAGCCTTTGATGGCGGTCCATGCCCGACCTGCTCGAAAGCATGGCCAGTAATGGTAGGAAAAACGCAGGTAGGTTCAATTACCTCGGCCATATGGTCTCCTCGTCTAAAACGCAACGTGGGGCAGTCAATGATTAACCGCGGATTTTGGGATCCAGGCCAAACCGTCACCGTTCACTCACAAGAGGGGTCTGTAAGGTTAGGTGAAATTTCAGCCCTTCCCTTCGCTTGATCGGAAACAGCAGCACAGATGGCCTTCCAAGAACTAACACAGGGTGCGGTATATATTAATGATATTAATTAATTCCAATGACGAGTTTGCAAATGGGTAATAATTTAAGCAAACTATCAAAGTTGACCCGCCTAACTAGGACTATTTAAAAGCTTCAAATAATTGGTATAGTCTAACCGTTTCAATTTTTTTTGAACCCAATGATTTTGAGTATTGATATTTTGTTTAAAATTTTTTTAGGTGTCATACTGATCGCGAAAATCTGAAGTAACAGTACTTAAGATTGACTATTAAGATCCTCTCCCAGCTCATCGATACGATCCAAAATATGATCTAACTTTTCGTGGTATTCCTGTTCGTAACTTTCGTCTCGATCGTGATCATGCATAATCAAAGATCCAACAATAACCAAAGTTACTATCACAACACATACCGTAATTATTGTGACCATCGTTTTGGTATAGGTATCCATGAGCGCCTCCTGTAATTAAACACAAACAAAGCTACGCAGATATATGCCACTAAAAGTACTCTTAACGCACCCCCAAAAGCCACTGAGTGTGAGTTCTTACCACTGTTGTTTAAAAATACAGTATAACTGCTAGGCCAATAATTCCAGGGTGGTTTTAAATTAACGAGGTGAGGACTATTTTATTACCAGATTAGGCTGCGAAACAGCACTACCTGTCTGAATTCAGTTAATAAAAGTATAATCATCAAGGTTAGCCTCTCTGGCGGCAGGTCGAAAGATCATTTCATCTTAAAAAATCTAACGATCAATAAGATTATCCCCACCAATATCAAAATATATGTAAGGCCAGAAAATATCCATTTTATCATACAAAAAGCCGAAGCAAGGTCAGCAGTAGATGACGTAATAGTCCCATCGACTAAGTACTGTTGTGCTAAAGTTCCCAAAGTATAGTTTTCAAGCCAGTCAAATAGTACTTGGGCTAATGGTATTAGATTTATACTGCCCACCTTGTTAAAAAAAGGTTTAAACAACACCGACACCCAAACTACATACATCAAACCATAAATAAGTCCAAAAAGCGCATCCCAAACCTGATTAAAATTGATATAAGCATCAATCATGACGTCTGTACGAGTATTAAAAAAAGTAGTGATGTCTGATTGATCAAAGCCAAAAGACGTACCTAATGATTTTACATTGCTACTAGATAATTCAAAGCCAGTAGCTTTAGGTATCATTACTAAAATCAAGTAACCCATAAAAATTGCAGTAATTAGAAAAACTACTTTTAGATTGGAATTTTGGTAAAAAAACTGTGATGTTCGTTTCATTTGTGGTTCCTAAAAATTTACGTCTTACCAAAAAATGACTAGGGCATGATGTTAATGAATTTCATTTGACTTTCTCTAGCCTCAGCTTGCGGCAGTTATTGGATGTTCCTATATGCAACCACACCCACTTAAGCTATGATCAGTAGCAGACTTTAAGACACTATGCCCAACTCAAGTCAATTTTATATTTTGGGGCCAATAACCACTCTTAAACTAGCATCCCACGTGCTTCGACGGGGATCACTTCACAGATCTGATCACCACGAACCGCTACAAGCTGATTAACCATATTAACAGCAACGCACACATGGTTTGGGACCACTCGCACAATATCACCAACCACTGGTTTGTTTTTTGATTTCGAAAGATCAAGAAATCCATGCTCTTCCGCAAATTTATGAATGCACGCTGCTGGATGTTCAAGGATCAAACCAAAACCCTGCAGATTTCCTGTATCAGAGGTCAATGTTTTGGAGCCTGCATCCAATATACCTCGTTCTGGCCCACTACGGCTCACGACACTGGAGTACACGCTGAACGCACAATCTGCCTGAGTTGCAAATCCAGCTTGAATCATCATACGATCATTGAAAATACATGTACCTGCGCGATGTTCCGTGGCTCCCAGCAGTTTTCCAATATTAGAAAAATTAGGGGTCCCACCCGTAGAAACAATTCCTTGTTTAAGCCCTAAGGACGCTAGACCGATTGTCATCTCATCTAAAAAAACTTGCGTCTGCGGCCAGCTATCAAGTGATGGATAAAACAATAACCCTACAAAGTTGAGCATCGAATCATCACGGATAACCTGTGCCAATGCAAGCGCTTCCCCAGGAGTTTCAACACCTGCACGTTTTTGTCCGGTGTCACATTCGATCATTACATCCAGTACACGTCCGGCTTTTCGCGCCGCATCTGAATAGGCTGCTAGCGTAACCAGGTTGTCGCTACAGACCTTAAGTGGCACACGCTGCAGTAGAGCTGCCAGCCGACCAGATCTCGCTGCCCCAAGTAAATTGGTTGCAATAATAATGTCCTTAATCCCAGCATCTACCATTACCTCAGCCTCACCAAGCTTTTGGCAAGTTATTCCTTTCGCACCGGCCGCAATCTGCATTTTTGCTAGCACAGGCGATTTATGAGTTTTGATGTGTGGACGGTTTGTTACTCCAGCCTTTTCGCACAATATCTGAGCACGCGTTATATTGCGTTCGACCACGTCAAGATCTACCACAGGACAGGGCGTACCAAAATTTTCTATAATTGCGGTTTTAAGTGCAGAGGTTGCCTTATTCATTTAACTTATCCATTCGCACCAATCGTCTATTTAACGATTATAATTGACACATTTTACTTAGTCTAGTTGGGCCGTTTGCCTACTGAAAATATGCATTGGATTACTGACCAGCCTAACTTTACGCCCTCAATAATTGACGGCACTCGGAGAGCATAGCACGGCTTTACCTGAAATTGGTACGTATATAGCTCTCGGTTACTCTTGCTATACCGAAGTTAGCTTGTGCATCTTAGTTGAATTTATCTGGTTACATAACCAATTATGATTTTGCCGTTTGCTCTCGCCAAAGAATTGTAAAACCAGATAGTATAATGAAAATAATTCCTGGAAATAAGGTATCAATTGGAAGTTCTCCAAATAAGAACCAACCAAATGCAAAAGCAGTAATTAGACCAAAATAACTAAATGGTGCTAAAACTGAAGCGGGTGCGTGTCGAAAAGCATACATTAAAAATACAACACCGAAACCACCACAAATTGACATGCTGAGAATTAAAATAGCGTCCGTGTAAAATTGTATTGGGGTAAATTCAGTTGTTATAGCCGCAAAAATAATTGCGCCAATTGCCGCTGAGAAGGCCGAGTATAAATACAGAATTGCATTTGACGTAGACCTATCAAAACTCCGTAGACTCACCATTGATGCCGCATAGCAAAAAGCCGCACCAATGGGGAATACTGAAGTCCATTTGAAAACTTCCGAGCCTGGGCGTACAATTAAGAGTACGCCAATAAACCCGATAATAACCGCACCCCAACGCCACAATCCAGGCCTCTCTCCATAAAAAAAAGTTGCAAGCATGACTATGAAAACGGCATTTGTCTGAGCAAGCGCTGATACCGTCGCTAGTTCTAAATTTGCTAATGCTGTAAAGAATAGTAGCTGAGCAGCAGCAACAAACAATCCACGACAAAACGCTAGTTTCCACTTTTTGATTTTGTAATCACTTAAACTAAAACTTAATTCACGTGTGTAAGTCAGCAATACGATGGATGGTAAGATGCCTAAAACGTTGCGATAGACTGATAGCTCTTGAGGGGAGTAACGCACTGAAAGTATACGTACATGGACACTCATCAAATCAAAACAGACGTATGCCAGCAGGCAAACTAAGATTGCTCTAAAGTTGTGTGACATTTATCTCCAACCGCAAAAGCGCGAAAGCCTTTGTCAAAATTGAACAGACTGTGTTTAGAGTTTCGGAGTCAAGTTAAAGTCTATGCCCCTTTGTTTTGGCATAGCTCCAAAGCAACCTATACTTAGCGCATTTTCTGTCTTAGCGGACCACGGTGACTAAAAAAGTTAGTCGCCAGAAGATCAGCATCCCATTTGAATGAGAGCTGCCTCTATAGGTAAATGCAGTTCATTCGTCTGTCATTTTTCTTTAGGCTTCCGGTTAATTAGAACTATTCCGATACTAACCATAAATAATGCAGCAACGATCCAAGATGATACCTCCTCGTCAAGTATTAACCACCCTAAAATTACACCAAAAACGGGGGCAAGAAAGCCGAAACTCGCCATATCGCTTGCCGGGTATTTTGAAAGAATCCAAAACCAAGTTAAAATACCAAATCCCACTACTACGATAGATTGAAAAGCCAAAATTCCCCAGTGTTCAGGACGCAATTCTCTGATTTGGTCTCCTATCAGATATGAGACGGGTAGAAGGATAGAAGCTGAAACAACTAGTTGATAAAGCAGCTGCATCTCAGGTACGGATCGATTCATCGGTGTTAACCGTGCGACTAAACCAATCACAGCCCAAATCATAGCGGCTGCAATGCAAAAAATATCACCAATTAGCGCGTTCTCTCCCTCATTTCGCCCCAACATTGCTATCGCCACTCCAGCCGTTGCAACTACCAAACCACCAGCACGCACCATTGTAATCTTTTCAGTTGGAATTAAGAAATGTGCTGCAATCGTCATCCAAACTGGCATCGTGTAGAAAAGGACTGAAACCCGAGCGACACTCGAATAATCCAGCGCGAAAAATAAGAGTAGAAACTCAATCGCAAATAACACCCCAGCAATAATCCCCCAAGGCAGGCTACCATCAGTGATTGATAATTTTCTTTTTAAAAATAGCGCCAAAACAAAAACAGGAAAGATTGCAAAACCTGAACGCAAACCAGCTTGCATCGCAGGGTGCATTCCCTCGGATACTATTTTAACCAAAACTTGGTTTAGTCCTAAAAGTAACGAGACAATCACTAATAACGAACAACCCAGCGCATCCATTTTATCTTTGGGGGCCACTAAAAATCCTTCAATTTCTAAAATGCACCTTAAGCTTACAGATTAGATACAACAATGCTGCTGTATTTAAGTTCCAGCGTCTAGTTTCAGGCGCTGTTCAAAGGCGAAAGTGACACCGATTAGCTCCAAACCACACAAACTCACACCCATCCACTTTTGAACATCTATTAGGCCAGAGTGTTGGAAACAGGTGGGTTGGGGTTCAGTAAAATTCCAAACTTATGATTGAAATATCCGCTGTGTAATCTTTACCATATGCGACGATACCTATGCTCTTAATCGTACTTTGTTTGATCAAAGTCCTCATAAATGACGAAGATTTCATAAAGGATTCAAATGGCAGTTTAATCTCTTCCCACGTGGCAGATGTATCAAAACCTTGATGGTAATAGTGCCATGGCAAGCTAGTGCTTGAATTTCTAATATGCAGATAATACCGTTCCCCATTCCCTTTAACTTTTAACTTTATACCTGCTTTTCCCTTTGCAAGCTCCAACGGGATTGAGGACCTAACTTGTATGAATCCTCCATTATTAGCTGTAGATACCTCACCTGTTAGCCTGATGGCTTCATCTGATCCATTATTTACAAATTTAGCACTTCCTTCAGAAACACCACCCATCACAGTGTCAGCAAAGTAAGACCACTGACCAGTTTTAATAAGGTTTTCCGCCATTGCGCCTCCACATGTCGACATTACAAAAAAAATACTAGCTGCCAATAATTTCAATTTTTCTTTGATGACCACTTTTCCAACTCCACATGTATTTTATAAATTCAGTACGCTGCGGCTTACCTCTTGGATCACACTATGGGTGACTTGTTTATCTAATATTCCCAACCCTCTTTGCTGCGCTTATAGCAAACCAGAAAAGAAGCCTAATAAACAGGAAGACCGCTCTGTAAAATCTATATCCACTATTTTTCTAAGGGATTAATTTGCACGGTCTGTCGCATTCCCAGAGTTTGTCAAAGGCATTCGATACCCTGGCCGAATAACAGATGGGTGATAAGCATCACGCGCAAATACTTTTCGTACCATTTCAGCAAAAAAAGCCAGGTTTTTGTTTGGGTAATTTGGGTCAAAACTAGTTTGATCCCAGCGTTCGCAAAATTCCACACAATCATCAAAGTAAGGGTTATCTTTGTATGCATCTCTTTTGTTTGGGTTAGCTCCAACGTATTTTCCAAAATATATAAGTTGAAAATCACCATGGGTTTGGACGCACCAAGTTACCTGCTCACGAACAAATGGCTTCAGTACGGTTGCCGCATATTCATCGTGATTATGAGGCGCAAATATATCACCGATATCATGTAAGAGAGCGCCAACGATCCAGTCGTCATCAGCGCCATCAAACCATGCCCGCGTAGCAGATTGCAAGGAATGGCCCAGTCGCGTGACCTGATAGCCAGATAAACTTTTATCTAGGCTCACCATTGCTTCTAATAAGCGATCGGCTGTGCCTTCTGTATATTGATGCTCAAGTCTATCCAAAAACGCATAATCTGCATGGTCACCGTCTTTCATCTGTGTGAATTTTACATGATCCATCTGTGTGTCACTTTCATGTTAACAACTCAGCCAATCCTGCTTGGACTAAGCGCAAATAAGATCGACTATTAAGATCTACGGTGTTTTTACAAGCAAAAGAATAGAAAGGCGTCAATAATTTTTTTGAAGTGGCCTATATCTGAGTTTTAAGGCGCCTCTTAATCATTGCTGAATCTAAAATGTTAACTTAGACCTAAAAAAACATCATAAAAGACTGAATAATGAGCAAACTATCGAATTCAACATATGAACCAGCTTATGGATATATGACTGAGAAAATACAGCTTAGATACATTTCAAATGCAATAGAAGAAAAAATCCTTCCAGTAAATGCACACAGGATGGGTGATATTGTTACACTTTACGCCTCAAAAAGCCAATCTAAACCTATTCAATTTTGGCAGCTATTTTCTGTATTAGGGCCTGATCGAATAGTCCGGATAGTTCATAAGTTCTATCATTTGGTATACCAAGATGAAATTTGGTTTAAGGCGTCCTTTGAACGGATTGGTGACATCTCGCACCATGTTAGAACCCAATCCTCTATGTGGCTTGATGTGATGGGTGGTGGGCTCAAATACCATGGTGCGGAGTTTAGGCTAAACTTTCATCACCAGCATAACGCTCTTGAAGTTATGAATGCTCGAGGGGCAGAGCGGTGGGCGAAACTTATGGTTCAAGCACTCGATGAAGCGGAAAAGCACATTCGAGAAGATCCTCGTATTCGTATCAGTATCAACACATTCTTAACTCACTTTATGAAGAAATATGCGGTAGATTTTGGCTTTAAAAACGTTGGGACATTTGGTGCGACCAATGCTCCAATTAAAAATAAATTGAATTTTCTCAATATGACCGATGCGGCAATTGAAGCACTTTCAGAACCTGATTTACGAGAAGCCCTCGTTGGAAGAGGCGTGAATACCAGTAAAAAAGCTGATAAGGCCGAACTCATTAGGAAAGCGAAA
>JAPKEA010000091.1 GCA_028822275.1 Planktomarina sp.
AATATTTACTTAATAGTCTTTTTGCATCGATAGGATCTGCAATAATTGCTGTTACCCTTGGGTCAATGTGTGCATACAGTCTGTCGCGCAGCGAATTTCGCGGAAAAAAAGATCTGCTTTTCTGGATAATTTCAACCAGAATGGCCCCTATTGTTGCGGTGATCGTGCCACTCTACGCAATCTTCAGATCTGCTGACCTGGTAGGGACATTACCAGGTTTAATTTTGGCCTACACAACCTTCAATCTTCCCTTTGCAATTTGGATGCTCAAAGGTTTTTTTGATGGAATTCCCTATGCAATTGAGGAAGCGGCTCAGGTTGATGGCCAAAACCGGTTTCAGGCTTTTTTGATGATCCTGCCACTGGCGGCTCCAGGTATTGGGGCATTTGTAATCTTGTGTATTTTATTTGCATGGAATGATTTTTTATTCTCAACAATTATCGGCAGTGGAGGAGCTAAAACGTTACCTGTAGCCACCAAAGAATTGGTGCAGCCGCAAAATATTGATTGGGGAAAAATTATGGCTGCAGGAATAGTTACGACTGCGCCAATGATACCTCTTGGGCTTCTTGTGAGACGCTACTTGGTGGCTGGGCTAACAATGGGCGCGGTAAAAGACTAACAGAAAAAGGAAAGCCCAAAATGGTTACGGTATCATTCAATAATGTTTGGAAAGACTATGGCGGTGGGGCAATTGCCGTCAAAGAGCTTAACATGGATATTAAAGATGGAGAGTTTGTTTCTCTCCTAGGACCTTCTGGTTGTGGAAAGTCCACATCACTCCGAATGCTCGCAGGATTAGAACACATCAGCTCAGGCGAAATTATTTTTGGTGATAAGGTTGTTAACACACTTCCCCCTAAGGATAGAGACATTGCAATGGTCTTTGAAAACTACGCGCTGTACCCGCACAAGACTATTTTTGATAACATTTCTAACCCTTTGAAGCAGGCAAAAATTTCTACTGATGAAATTAAGCGTCGCGTCACAGATGTAGCTAAGCTACTTGAAATAGAGCAACTTCTTGAACGTCGCCCACAAGAACTGAGTGGGGGGCAGAAGCAACGTACAGCAATTGGCCGTGCTATAGTACGCCAACCACAGGTGTTTTTGTTTGATGAGCCTATTGCGCATTTAGATGCCAAATTGAGGGCAAGAATGCGTAGTGAATTAAAACATTTACAGCACAAGCTGGGAGTCACAACCATCTACGTCACGCATGATCAGTTAGAAGCTTTGACAATGGCTGACCGCATAGCTGTGATGAACGATGGGGTCCTTCAGCAGTTTGATACGCCTCAAGAGGTCTATCAAAACCCTGCCAACTCATGGGTTGCAACATTTGTAGGTGAGCCAGGTATGTCCCTCATGGAAATGGAGATGACCCGTGTAGACGGTGATCTTGCTCTTGCCTTTGAAAAGAAAACTATAAATTTAGATTCAAAAAATTCAGCACGTTTAAATGCGTCAGGCAAGACTAAGTTGCTGGTTGGTATCCGGCCGGACAAAGCATCTGTGTCGTTGGAAGAAGTCGCTGGTGGCATCAATTGTAGAATCTATTCTCGACAACTGTTGGGTGCGGACGTTCTCGTGGAGGTCGAATTTGGTACTAGTCGGGTACGCGCTAAGGCGGATACATCTTTTGTAGGCACCGTAGGCACTGAATGCTACCTTAGTTTTCGATCGGAGGACATGTATTTCTTCGACGCAGAAAATGGGAAAGCGATACCTCACTAATGATACATGCCTCACAAAAACATGTAGATTATATTTCGGATTTTTTAGCCCGAAATAACCTTTTGAAAACTTCGAAAGTGGTTGATATTTTTCATGCGGTTCGTCGGATTCCTTATTGCAGTCGTGGTGAACGCTCTGCTGAAGCTGTTGTTGCGAACAACGAGGGGTCTTGCTCAGGTAAGCATATTTTGTTGAGCGAGGTATTGCGACGGTTTAATCAGGTTGCATTTGTCGAAACTGTAAGAGGTGATTTTGCATCAAAAATACCTGCTCTTGAGACTATGCCAGAGAAGCTCAAGCGCATGTGCGAAGAAGGCCGTGTGATTGATTTTCATCAATATGTCGTATGGGAAAATCCTATGGGTACCCTAAAGTTGGATGCCACTTGGTCGGATGGGCCCATTAAATGCGGGTTAACTGGTAATCAAAATTGGGCTGGCGATTGCGATACAAATCTTGCCTTATATCCGAGCGAGGTACTCAACCGGGTCAATGACGTACCTACTTATAAAGCTAAGCTACTCGCAGGGCTAAGCGATTGTGACCGGCAACGTCGTTTTGATTTTATAAATCTATTGACGGCTTGGGTAGCTAAAACTGAAACAGAAGGAATCGTACAATGACAAAAGTTCAAGCCTTTGTTGGCATTGATGCTGGAACAACGGGATGTACTGTTATGATTTTTGACGAGCGTGGGAAGACGCTTGGACATGGCTATAAAGAATATCCGGTTATCACCCCGCATCCTGGGTGGAGCGAGCAGAATTTAGATGTCGTTTGGAACGGCATTTGTGGCGCCTGTTCCCAAGCTACATCAAACGCCAACTTACCAGCTGAAGCCTATAAATCAATTGGGCTTTCTAGCCAGCGTGGTACAGTTGCTATGCTGGATGAAAATAAGGAGCCACTTTGCAATAGCTATGTGTGGAACTGTACGCGGGCAATTGATTATCAAGCGAAGTTTGAAAAAGAAATCTCTCCTGAGGCCCACCAAAAACTTACAGGCATGCAGTTAAGCCCGTTGTGGACTGCCGCTAAGATTGCTTGGTTTCGCGAAAATAAACCCGCACTGTTTGAGAAAACTCGCTGGTTTGCCAACGGTCAGGAGTACTTTCTGCGCAAGCTTGGTGCAGAAGAGTGGGTGACCGATCCAGCATCACTAACCCTAAATGGGATGATGGATATAGCAAAGCTTGATTGGAGTGACAAGATTTTAGCGATGTGTGGTATCAACCGAGATCAGCTACCCAAAATTGGTATTCCGTCTGGGGTCTCTGGAAAACTATCCAAAGAAGCCGCAGAACTTACTGGTCTGCCCGAAGGGCTGGTGCTCTGTCGTGGGGCGGGAGATCAGCAATGTGCAGCCATTGGTGCGGGTATAATTAAGCAAGGTATGGCGGAATTCACCGTTGGTACTTCGGGCGTTATGGTTGGTCATCTAGATTCACTCGATCGGATCAAGGGTAAAAACCTTTGGTGGGGGGGGCATGGTGTACCTGGTGCTTGGGATATCGAAGGTGCTGCATTCAGCCTTGGCGCTTGCTTGAAGTGGTGGCGAGACCACATGGGTCGACGTGAGGTTGAAGCAGGAAACGCGCTCGGTCGAAGCCCCTTTGCACTCATGGTTGACGGAGCATCAGCCTCGCCACCAGGTGCCCAAGGGTTATTGTTCCATTCGTTTCTAAGCAGTCAAGTTACGCCGTATTACGACGCGGCATCGCGTGGGGCATTTCTTGGAATTGGGATTTATCATAACCGCCATGACATGATCCGAGCGCTCCTTGAAGGTTGCGCAAACGAAATGCGTATGGTTGTCGATGCGTTTCAAACAGATATTGAAGGTGGTATTTCGGAACTTCGTCTAACTGGTGGCGGCACTAAGAGTGCTGGCTTCGTACAAATAATGACAGATATTATTGGGATGCCGACGCGGGTTACAAGAGAGCGTGAATGCACGGTCTTAGGGGCTGCTATTCTAGGTGCGTTTGGGTCAGGTGCGTTTTCTTCGGTAGAAGAAGCCGTAGGCCAGATGGTTGAAGTCGAAGCAGAGTTTGTTCCAAATCAACGCCTCGGAGAGCTTTATGGTGAACAGCATGAAATCTGGCGTGGAATGTATGAAGCAATTGCTGCTGGTGGCCAGTACCAGAAATTGGCAGATTTTTCAGCGAAGTATTTCTAACAAATATTAATTAACCAGGAGGAATGATAAAATGCCTATGCCAGGAATGCGAGGAATGGAACATGTTGGGTTCACTGTCCCAGACATTAATGAAGCTTGTGATTTTTTTGAAAGAATTCTTGGTGGTGTTACGCTATACACCGCTGCCACAAACTTTAGGGTAGATGATAGTGACTGGATGGCCGAGCACTTGCGAGTTCACCCACGGGCTGTAGTGAAAGAATTCAGATATATGAGGGTTGGAAATGGAACTAATCTTGAGATTTTCGAGTACACCGCACCCGATCAGAATAATAAGCCACCGAAAAATAGTGATATTGGTGGCCACCATTTTGCTTTCTATGTCGATAATATGGACGCAGCGATTGCATTTCTTAAGGCGAATGATGTCGAAGTTCTGGGCGAACCAACTTCTTTTGCAGACGGACCAAATAAAGGGCTTACCTGGTGCTACTTCATGGCACCATGGGGGCTTCAACTTGAAATTGTTTCAGCTCCAAACGGAACCGACTTTGATAATAACGCTACTGAAAAGGGTGAAATGCGTTTGTTCAACCCTGCTAATGCATTGGAAACACTTATTTAATACTGATACGCCCCAGTGAAATAGAGCTGGGGCGCGTTAAAAATAAACGCCAAGTACTTAGCTCTAATGCTAGGCAATTGTGACTTAAAACTTGATTAATGGAGCTTTGAAATGCCACTTGCGCACATGAAACCGATGCTAAAAAAGGCGCAGCTAGAGAAGTTTGGCGTAGCTGCCTTCAATATGATTGATTACAACAGTGCTCGCGCTGTGGTTGATGGGGCGCAAGAATTGAATGCGCCTGTGATTATCCAGCTCTCGGTAAAGACCATAAACCTTTGGGGCTTCCAACCTATAGCTGAATGGGTCCGCATGCTATCGGACAGCGTTGACGTACCTGTCGCGCTGCACTTAGATCATTGTAAAGACCTTAACGTCATCAAAAATTGTATTGATGCTGGTTGGACCTCTGTGATGTTTGATGGATCATCGTTGTCGTTCAAAGAAAACATACGGCAAACAAAATTAGCCTATGAAATTGCAACAAGTGCTGGGGTTGGCCTTGAGGCTGAAATTGGCGCAATCGGTGGGACAGAGGACGACAAATTCGTAGCCGAAGATGATGCAATTCTTGCTAACGTGGATGAATGTGTTGAGTTTTGTCAACATTTCCCAGATTTGGCAGTTTTTGCACCTGCAATCGGGACAGCCCACGGGGTCTACAAAGGGGAACCTAATATCGCCTATGATCGGTTAACAGAAATTACAAGCTCAGTCGATATTCCGATTGCGCTGCACGGTGGGACGGGGTTGGAGGCAGAGCAATTCAGCCGGTGTATCTCCTCTGGCTGCGCCAAGGTGAACATCTCAACAATGCACAAGCTGCAATTCATCCAAGGCTTTACGGGGCTCAAAGAGACACAGCCAAACCTTGGCGAGCCGATCCCGTTCATTGATGCGCAATACGAGCTCATGAAGAAAGGCGTGAAAGATATGATCGCGCTCTTTGGCTCTCAGGGCAAAGCCTGATGACCAAGTTACAGGCACTCCTTTTTGATTGCGACGGTGTTTTAGTCGATACCGAACGCGACGGACATCGCGTGGCCTTCAACCAAGCATTTTTACGCAACGGCCTTGATGTAAACTGGTCTGTCGAGCGGTATGGAGAATTGCTCCATACCGCGGGTGGCAAGGAACGTATGCGGCGTGATTTTGATGAAACAGAATGGCCTGTTTCTGAAATGGGGCGGGATGACTTTATCAAAGACCTTCATAAACTTAAGACTGATATTTTCATGGAGTTGATTTCAGAGGGTAAGTTGCCGCTTCGCACCGGAATTGCGCGTATTATGCGCGAAGCGGTTGATGCAGGCGTTACCATCGCGGTGTGTTCAACATCCAACGAACGCGCGGTTCAAAGCATTGTTGACGTGTTACTTGGCAAAGAGCTGTCAGCCCATATCACCGTGTTTGCGGGTGATATGGTAAAGGCTAAAAAACCTGATCCCGCGATATATTTGATGGCTGTTGATCAGCTTAACCTGGACGTGAGGCGCTGCATTGTTGTTGAGGACAGCCACGTTGGTCTGACTGCTGCGCATGCAGGGGGGCTCCGGTGTGTGGTCTCCAAATCGTCCTATACCGAACACGAAGATTTTAAGGTTGCGACCAAAGTCGTTTCTGATTTGGGCGACACAGGATCATCTGTGCTTAGCATTTCAGACCTTGGTTCATTCTTGATGTAACGCCACATTGGTAGGGAGGCACCAGAGGACACATGACAATTGCGTTTATTGGATTGGGGACGATGGGTGCACCAATGGCTGCATGCTTTGCCGCAGCTGGCCATGATCTGTGTGTGTACGATATTGACGCAAAGGCCTGCGCTGCGTTTATGGACACGCCAAATTGCCGGATTGCTGCCTCGCCCTATGATGCGGCAAAAGGTGCGCGCGTTCTCATCACCATGCTGCCTGAAAGTCATCATGTGTATGACGCTATTTTGGGCGATGAGGGGGCGATTGGGTCTCTTGATCCGGGGGCAATCGTTGTTGAGATGAGCACCGGCTCGCTGCTGGCTTTGAAAGTACTCGAGAGAGAGCTGTTGCCGCTCGGGGTGCGTTTGGTCGATGCGCCTGTTGGGCGCTCTCCGAAAGAGGCCGCAAAGGGCAGTCTGCTGGTGTTGGCAGGTGGTGCTGAGCGCGACCTTGCTGAGGTAGCACCACTTTTGGAGATTCTGGGGGATGAGGTCATTCACAACGGACCGTTGGGAAGTGGTCTGAAAATGAAGCTGGTCAATAATTACATGAGTATGATTGGCATGGCGATGACCGCCGAAGTCCTGAACGTATCCCAATTATTGGGTCTTGATCTTGGACAAACCGTTCGTATTTTACAAAGTACACCGGCGGGGCGAGGGCAAATCAATACCAATTACCCCAAAAAGGTATTGAGTGGTGATATCAGTCCGGATTTTCCGTTGTGGCTTGGGTTAAAAGATATCGGTCTGGGGCTTGCTTTGGCCCAGTCCGCAGGCGCGCCTACTCCGCTTGGGGCAGCATCCCAACAGATGTTTGCACTGGCAGGTCCGTGGGGGCGCGCGCACCAAGACTGTACTGCCATGCTGCATCTGTTCAGTGACCTGTCACGCCGGACATCCCAAAAATGATACCAACGAAACACTTTAGAGGAGTTTATGACATGCTTGATACAATTAAAGAACCCACGGTTAACGCGCTTCTGGCAAAATTGAACCAAGCGCTTGCAGATCAGAAAATTGATCAAATATTGACCTTGTTTTTGAAAGACTGTTTTTGGCGCGACCTTGTTGCGCTCACGTGGAACATAAAAACAATGGAGGGGAACGCTGCGGTTGGGGAGATGCTGTCTGCACAACTTGCCAACGCAAAGCCCGGCAATTTCATGCTGCACGCAGATCGCGACGTCAGCGACGAAGACGGCGTCATAACAGCATGGATAACCTTTGAAACTTCGGTCGCGCGATGCGAAGGGCAGATGCGCATCAAAGACGAGAAAATCTGGACTTTGCTGACGTCCATGGTTGAACTGAAAGGTCATGAAGAATCGCTTGGGATCAACCGACCATCGGGCGCGAAGCACGGTTCTGATGGCAACGGGCTAACGTGGAAAGAACAGCAGAAAAAAGAGAGAGCTGAACAGGGATATACGGAACAGCCCTATGTTGTCATAATCGGCGGAGGGCAGGGTGGCATTGCCCTTGGCGCGCGACTGCGTCAACTTGGGGTGCCGGCAATTATACTTGAACGGAACGAACGCGCTGGTGACAGTTGGCGCAAGCGGTATAAATCGCTCTGCTTGCATGACCCCGTTTGGTACGATCATCTCCCATATTTGCCGTTCCCGTCAAACTGGCCCGTCTTTACACCCAAGGACAAGATCGGCGACTGGCTGGAAATGTATACGAAGGTGATGGAACTAAACTATTGGACACGTTCAAGTGTCACCAAAGCGTATTTCGACGAAGCAACCCAAGAGTGGGTTGTCGACGTAGATCGCGACGGTGAGAAAGTAAGCCTGCGGCCTAAGCAATTGGTGTTCGCGACTGGGATGTCCGGCAAGGCGAATGTGCCCAATTTCCCTGGCCAAGATGTATTCACCGGCGCCCAACAGCATTCTTCAGCGCATCCGGGACCAGACGGATATGAGGGCAAGAAAGTTGTGGTTATTGGGTCAAACAACTCAGCACATGACATTTGCGCGGCGCTTTGTGAAAACAATGTCGATGTAACAATGGTCCAGCGATCTTCAACGCATATTGTGCGTTCCGAATCCTTGATTGAACATGGCCTTAAGCCGCTGTATTCTGAAGAAGCACTCGCTAATGGCATCACGACCGAATTGGCTGACCTGACTTTTGCGTCGGTCCCCTACGCGATTTTGCCCGATTTTCAGAAACCAGTTTATGACACCATCCGTGCACAAGATGCGGATTTTTACAGTGATCTCGCTGCTGCCGGATTCGAGCTCGACTATGGCACGGATGAGACGGGTCTCTTTATGAAATATCTCAGACGCGGATCGGGGTATTATATCGATATCGGTGCAAGCCAGTTGGTAATTGATGGCAAAATAAAGCTTTCAAATGGACA
>JAPKEA010000527.1 GCA_028822275.1 Planktomarina sp.
GTCTCCTGCGCCAAGGGCCATTGGCATCTGATGGCAGGGGCTCTTGATCATTGCGTGGGGAACACCTTGAATCTGGCCAAATATAACACGGTGAATATGGCCGTTTACCACCATCTGACATTTGCCTGAATCAGCCAGAATTGATGCTACAACTTCTGAATTTTTGAGCATAATTTGGTCCATGCCGTCAAATCCTGAAGGCAACATGTGGTGGTGCGCCAGCACAACGACAGGAAAGGGCGATCTTTCTAACGTGTCAGTTAACCAGTCTACTCGCTCCTGACATAAAAGACCGCTGTGTTTGTTAGATGCTATTTCGTTCAATGTATCCAGATAGACAACACGAGTTCTGCCTATATCTAAATACCCCTGTTGAAATTTTTGAGGTTTTTTGGGAAATACTGCAAGAAAGTTTGATCGTCTGTCGTGGTTCCCCAGCATTAATGTTGTCCTGAAGGGGACAGTTTTTAAAATATCAGTCAGAATTTCATATTCTAATTCTAGACCATGGTGGGCTAAATCACCCATTAAAAATAAATGCCTGGCATCGGGGTGGTGTAAAGCTGCATGATCTAGGCAGGCTTCAAATCGTGTCTTTGGGCAAAGCCCAACAATCATTTGGGAGGGCTCGGTCAGATGTAGGTCTGACATCAATAGAATTTTTTCAAACATCTATTTCCTCCTAATTATTTATGCTCCTAGTATCACCACTGCCCCAAAATAATCAAAATATTTTTGAACTACTCAAGTTCAACTAGCAAGTCTTTGGCATCGATTTGAGATCCGACGGAAACGTGCAGAGCTTTTATAATAGCATCTCGTTCTGCATGAATACCTGTCTCCATTTTCATAGCTTCAATTGTTAGTAAAAGGTCACCTTCCCGAACCTCCTTACCCACTTTAGTCGCTACACTTGCCACAACACCTGGCATTGGTGCGCCGATATGGGCTAAGTTTCCTACTTCGATCTTGGCTCGTACCGCTTTTTGAGATTTGATTTTTCGGTTTGGTACTCGGATCACGCGGGGTTGGCCGTTCAGCTCAAAGAAAACACGTGAATCACCTTCTTCGTTAGTTTCGCCGATAGCTTGTAACCGGATCTCCAGGGTTTTGCCCGGATCAATTTCCGCTGTGATTTCCTCACCGGCTTCCATACCATAAAAGAAGGCTTTAGTTGGAATTGCACGAACAGGTCCATAGGCTTTGCGGCGGCCCATGTAGTCGAGGAAAACTTTTGGATACATTAGGTATCCATTGAGGTCTTCGTTATCGACCTTTTTTCCCTCTAATAGCGCTTCGACTTCAGCTCGCACCACTTCGATTTCGATTGGTGGTATGGATTTCCCAGGACGCTCAAGTAATGGTTGTTCTCCCTTAAGAGCCTTCGAAACAATTTTCGGAGGGAAACCACCTGGAGGCTGTCCAAGGTTCCCACGCATCATATCAACAACGCTATCGGGGAAGGCCACATCAATAGTTGGGTCTTCCACCTCAGAGCGGCTAAGGCCTTGGGAAACCATCATCAACGCCATGTCGCCAACGACTTTAGAACTTGGTGTTACCTTGACAATGTCCCCAAACATTTGGTTCACGTCAGCGTACGTATGTGCAATTTCGCTCCAACGATCTTCCAACCCAAGCGATCGGGCCTGCGCTTTTAGGTTAGTGAACTGCCCACCAGGCATTTCATGCAGGTAGACCTCAGACGCGGGCGCTTGAAGGCCATTTTCGAATGCGGGGTAGTGTGCTCGAACTTGTTCCCAATATGCGCTTACTTCGCGAACGGCATTGATATCAATTCCAGTCTCTCGATCGGTATGGGCCAGGGCTTCGACTACCGAGCCTAGTGCTGGCTGTGATGTACCGCCTGAAAAAGCGTCCATTGCCGCATCAACAACATCTACACCAGCGTCGGAGGCCGCGAGAACAGTTGCACCAGAGATGCCTGACGTATCATGAGTGTGAAAATGTATGGGAAGACCAATTTCTTCTTTCAAAGTTTTGATCAATATGCGCGCCGCTGTCGGTTTCATGAGGCCAGCCATATCTTTAAGGCCAAGTACATGCGCGCCAGCCGCTTCTAGCTCTTTTGCCATTTTTATATAGTACTTTAGATCGTATTTTGCTCGATCGGGATTTAGAATATCGCCGGTGTAGCAGATTGTTGCTTCGCAAACTTTGTCGCTCTGTATG
>JAPKEA010000092.1 GCA_028822275.1 Planktomarina sp.
CTCCCAGCCCGCTTGCATATCTGGGAGTTTAGCATCTGCAATACCCGCCGCCGCGCCACCTGGAAGACCGTAATATTGGTGCATCTGTGCACAGCCAGCCGTTAGCAAAGCCTGTTCACCCGAACCACCAGACATGGCACCGGTACGCAAGTCTGAAACGAATGGCCATGTACCAAATATAGCGGGATGTCCTGGCTTTATAGCATTGACATAAACCAATCCCGCCAAACATTCGGCTACGGCTTGAACAATTGCTCCAGCAATTGGGGCGGGGGCTGTCGCTCCCGCTTGCCCTGCGCTTAGAAGCAAGATGGGCATGCCGCCATCAATACACTTCTCCATAACCTGACAGCTTTCAGTAGCAAATTTCATTGGTGGCACTACAAAGCAGTTAGAGTTTGATACAAAGGGTCTCTCACGCCAAGCCTCTTCACCCCCAGCAATCATATGAAGCATTTCAAAGGCATCATCTACAAAACCAGGTTCAGTAAAAGAGGTTCCAACATGCTTTTTAGTTCCTGTTGTACATGCATAAATCGTGTTTAGGTCCATTTCGCGGTTGTCCAAAATGTCACGACAAACCATTGGGCGCTGTACGAAGTGAATATTGTCCAAATGCTGAACTATCCTGGCGGCATTATGCAAATCACGGACAGTAGACTCACGGTATGTGCGGCTCTCAACATCAACCATATGTACCGCTGCGCCTGCAGTGCCGTAGTGCACTTTCTTTTCGCTGAGGTGGAGGTCATATTTTGTATCGCGCCCGAAAAGTGTAATCTCACGGTTGGCCTTTGCAAGCATGTCCTCAATTAGCGATCTTGGATAACGTAAGCGCCCGTCTTCGCCCAATATAGCACCCGCACCTACCATAATGTTTATTCCAGATTGGGGAGCGTCTGCGAGGCCAATTTCTTCAAGCGCTTTCAGAGCAGACTCGTTGATATTGTGCATATCTGAGTCGGAAAGTGGTTTATAAGTACCACCTTGCATTCCAGGACGAATTGGACGCATATTTTCAGCAAGAGGGGCAGCTCTAGATGCCTTGCGGGCGGCACGACCGCCCGATCTGCCTGCGCGACGAGGAGTTTCAGTAATCATGTTAAAGTCCAATCTTTTTGTAAGAGCTAAAGCTTTAAAACGTTTAACCCAGTACTGGACCGCCACGCGCAGCAAGACCGCGGCTTGCGCCAATCGTGCGAACTAACAAGTTTATTATCCAGAGGACGGTGTGAAGGTTGTTTGTCATAATTGGACGATAAATTTTTTAAAAGTTGTAAATCTTCTCTATTTGCGACGAAAAGTCTAAAAACGTCATTTTGTTACAACCTGAACCGAAGCAAAATTTAACAATACTCTGAAGGCTTGACGGAAATGACTATCAGAAACCGTCATTGCTACGCGTATGTGACCGGCTGCTGCTGTACCGAAGCTTTCACCGGGCATTACCGCTATATTCTTGGCGGCCAGCAAAGCGCTGGCAAACTCTTGTCCACTTAATCCGGTGGCCCTAATATTTAACATCATATACATTGCACCGGAACAGGGAACTGCGCGGACTACGCTCTGCTGCTCTAATAATTCTATAGCAATTTTACGTCTTCGAGCAAAAGGAGCTGAGACCTCTATTTCCAATTTATCACCCTGATTTAAAGCAAAGTTTGCTGCGTATTGAATAAACTCAGGCACACCGTATGTAGTATGCGTTGATAGGTCGATTATGGAGGAAATTATGTCTTCTGGCCCACAGATCCACCCGATCCTACTGCCAGTCATTGCATGGCTTTTCGACATGGAACCAATTGTTAGTGTGCGGTCCTTCATACCAGGCAAACTGCGCGGTGAAATATGCGTTCCTTCCCAAACCTGCGTATCGTAAACTTCGTCTGAGATAAGCCACAGATCGTTTGTGGTACAAACATTAGCTATATTTTCCAATGTGGTTTGATTGTAAACTACTCCGGTTGGGTTGTTTGGCGAGTTTATGAGGAGCGAGGTAGCACCGTTTGCAGCCAAACTGAGTTCCGACAGTTGAGGCTGAAAATTATTCTCAGAATAACAGATTACGACTTTGCCTTTGGCTCCCGCACTTCGTAAAGTGCCAGGGTAGGTGGCATAATAGGGGTCACAATAAAGGGCTACATCACCTGGGTCTAGGACGGCTAAATGCGCGGAAAATAGAGCTGATTGCCCTCCTGGAGTAATAACTATATTGTTTGTCGTAGTAGGCACTCCGGTGCGCTTCTGAATGCGTTTAGCGATCGTGTTGCGCAGAGCATCTGTACCTGGGACTGCAGCATAACCTGTATGGCCCTTCTCTGCTGATATTTGCATGGCATTTAGAATGTCGCCATGAGTGCGAATATCGTGTTCACCAATAGTCAATTCAATAACTGGAGTGCCAGACTTTATCATTTGGCGGGCGCGATAGAAGACTTCCCAACCATCTGAACCACCCTTAGTGAGCGATGTAATGCGCGTAGATTTTTTCATAGACTAATTTGCTGGCAACAATATAGATTCGTCAATTAAGTTTTATGAAACTTTTCTTAAAAGTATCCACAAAGAAATGCCTGCTTTTTAGCAAAGATGTGCCAATCACAATATTATTGCTTATTGTCCAATAAACAAATGCCTTTAACGTTTTCAAAGGCGTTATAATTTGATACCGAAACGGTAGCTCTGCAGGACGGTTCGATGACACAGATTAAACTCTATAATTCAAAAAAGCGGTTCAAAGAACTATTTGAGCCGATTGATTCAAAAAACGTAAGAATGTATGTTTGTGGCCCGACTGTTTACGACCGGGCACATTTAGGAAATGCTCGCCCCGTCGTAGTTTTCGATATGTTGTATCGCTTACTGCGACAAGTTTATGGCATAAATAACATGAACTATGTCCGAAACTTTACTGATATTGATGATAAAATAAATTCTAAATCTTTAGAGACAGGCGAGGATATAAAATCAATTACCGATAGGACTATTGACCTTTACTTACAAGATATGAAGGAACTGGCTGCGCTTGAGCCACAGTCAATGCCCCGGGCTACACACTTCATTTCACAGATGATTGAGATGGTGACAGATCTTATTAACAAAGGTCACGCCTATGAAACCGACGGGCACGTTTTATTTGACGTGGATAGCTACGCGGACTATGGAGCGCTTTCTGGACGTTCCATCGATGACATGATTGCAGGGTCGCGGGTTGAAGTTGCGCCTTACAAACGAAATCCAATGGATTTTATCCTTTGGAAACCATCTGATTTCCAAACGCCGGGCTGGGACAGTCCCTGGGGGCGTGGCCGGCCAGGTTGGCACATTGAATGTTCTGCAATGGCACACCATCATTTCGGCGACAGTTTTGATATCCATGGTGGCGGCAACGATCTTCAATTTCCCCATCACGAAAATGAATTAGCACAGAGTAAATGTGCTAACCCAGAGGGTAGTTTTGCAAACGTTTGGATTCACAATGAAATGCTGCAGGTTGAAGGCAAAAAAATGTCTAAGTCTCTGGGTAATTTTTTCTCTGTAAGAGATCTGTTAAACCAGGGTATCCCTGGCGAAGTAATCCGTTTTGTTTTGCTTTCTACCCATTACAGCAAGCCAATGGATTGGACACAGAAAAAAGCTGATGAGGCCACAACTACACTTCGTAAATGGCACGGGCTAGTGGCTGATATTATTCCTGGTAAATTGGATGTGGTTGTCTTGGAAAGGGTGGCAAACGACATCAATACACCCGGTGCTTTGACTCGATTACATGAACTTGCAAAAACTGGGGACGTCGCTGGATTGCTCGCTGGCGCTGAGTTTTTAGGGCTGTTAGGCCGAGATTCGGATTGGTGGCACCCACAAGCGATCCCATCTGAAATTATGCAGCAGATACAGAATTTAGTGGAGGCTAGGTCAGCTGCAAAAGCCGGCCACGATTTTGCAAAGGCTGATGCAATTCGAGATAAATTGAGTGCGGCGGGCGTAGAAGTAATTGATAAGCCAAACGGTATTTCGGAAACTATTATCACGGGTCGTTTAAAACTGGATCAAATTATATGAGCTTACAGGCTTGCGCGAATTTGGTCGCACGTACTGATCCAGATCGATTTGCAGCAGTAATGGCATCACCCATTTCAGCACGAAAAGTGCTTCTGCCAGTTTATGCTGCTGCCGCTGAGGTTGCCCGTGCACCTTGGCTAACGCAAGAGCACGTTATTGCTGAGATGCGCCTTCAATGGTGGCGTGATGTTTTTGAAGAAATAGAAGAGGGCAATCCCCGTAGACACGAGGTGGTAGACGCCCTCGCTGAGGTTTTGACCGCCAAGGGGGCAAAATCCATGGATACAATGGTCTTGGCGAGGCGTTGGGATATTTATAAGGAAGGTTTTAAAAACCCAGAATCTTTATTGAAACATGTTCGCGACATAGCGCTTGGACCTCTTGTCGCAAACCTTGATGCGCTAGGTGACCTTCCATCTACCGCGGAGGAATTGCATGGAACTGCAACTCAATTGGGTCTTGCAAAATTTTTGCGTGGAGTACCTGCTTTAATTTCATTAAATGTACCAGTTTGGTCGCAAGACGAAAAAGTTTCTATTTACAGTGATCTCTGCCAAAATGTCATGGCCATGCCTCAATATGGAGGCTCTTCACCAGCACTAATTGAAGTAGTAGGCGCCTGTAAAGTGCTCAGTTTTGTGGCTAATAAACCAGGCTCAGTCGAAATGGACGCTATCCCACCATTTGCATTGCACACTACATTAGGCAGGGTATTAGCAGCATGGAAAAACAACTAAGTCTCTCCATTTTTCATGAGACTCAACCAAAAAACAGCGATCCCAGCTATTAACAGAAAGGGGACCATTGCATAGTTTACCGCAGCCCAACCCACTAAAGCTGAGCCACCAGTACAGTTCATAAGGCTGCCTGAAGCCAATGAAGCAATGGTAACGCAACCAAATATAATAGCATCATTCATACCTTGGACACGCCCACGTTCATCCGGCGAATGTGAACTGGTTAAAAGGTTGGTTGCTCCGATAAAACAAAAGTTCCAGCCAATACCAAGTAAAATGAGCGCACCAAAAAAGTTAAAAAGGCCAAAACCATTTAAAGCTACGATACCAGCACCTGCTAAAATAATAAGCCCTAGTCCCATAATCCTACCCACACCAAATTTAACGATAAGGTGACCGGAAAAAAATGCAGGTAGGTACATCGCAATCACATGGGCTGATACTATGTCATTCGCATTATCCTTGGTGAAGCCGCATCCAACCACCGCCAATGTGGTGGAAGTCATTACTAGGTTCATCAAAGAATAAGCGATCATTCCACAAGTTATTGCCACAAGGATTTTGGGATCTCTCAGTAGAGCTCGTTTGCTGCGCTTCGGCTTTAAATTTGTATCGGTGGCTACGTTTGAGCTTTGCTTTGGTAGCCGCAATAAAAAGAATAAAAATATGCCAACCAAATTGAGCGCAACTATGGTTACATAAGAACCAAGGAATGTAATTACCGATAAATCTTGGACTACTTTATTTAATTGCGGCCCTAAAACAGCAGATAAAAGGCCCCCAGCCATGACATAAGAAATCGCCTTTGGTCGAAACTTTTCTGAGGCAGTGTCAGTGGCTGCAAACCTATAAAACCCCTGAGTAGTCATATAAATTCCTGATAGGTACGAGCCCACCAGAAATATAGTAAATGACGATATAAATAAACCGTAGGCCGAAATAGCTGCCCCAACTGCACCAGAAAATGTTCCCAGAAAGAAACCCGCCTGCCGGCCATACGCATGCATAAAACGTGAAAGCCATGGTGCTGTGGTCATCGATCCAAATACAATGAGAGAAATGGGCAAGGTAGCAAAACATACATTACCTGCCAATTGTCCGCCTGCAAGCCCACCGACAACAAAGATTATCGGCAATTGTGCTCCCAAAATAGCCTGTGCAGCGATAAGCACCAACACATTTCGCTTGGCCTGCTTATCGTCCAAGCCTTGGTCATTCATATTTCCGATTCCAATTTATATATTCTCAAATGCCAGAAATAATATGTGCGAATGAACCGTAGGTATTTCCAAGAAACAAACCCATATCTGCTAAATCAGTACCATCTGCATCTACAGCGTTAAAAAGCGCCGGCCCTTCTGCTTGTAATGTTTTGGCATAATGAAATTCATGGCCTTTGCAAGAAGATTCAAAGTGTGAGGTCAAAGGTGTTAATTGACGATATCCCAAGTGCAGTTCTCTGTTTTGAAAACTTGTCTCAAGACGCAATAAACCCAACATTTCGTGTCTATCACCATGAGCATCAATTAGGCCGTCACCCAAGACCATATACCCTCCACACTCTCCATAAACAGGTTTTTTCAAAGCATGTTTTTGTATCGAGGATCGAAACCGATTAGCCGTTGATAGCTTTCCAGCATATAATTCTGGGTAGCCACCGGGTAAAAAAACAAAATCAGCGCCTACAGAAATAATGTCATCCGCGAGTGGGGAAAAAAAACTTAACTCCGCGCCCGCTGCTCGCCATTCTTTCAGCATATGGGTGTAGGTAAATTCAAAGGCCCTATCTTGCGCAATTGCAATTTTTTGTGCGGGAGGTTTAGTTGCTTTAATCGCTTGTTTGCTAGGAGTGGGACCGGTCAAGGCTAAAATAGCATCAAGATCTAAGGACGGTTGCAGTGCATCAGCAACCAAATCAATCCAACTGTCTAAATTCTCGTGCTCTCCCGCCTGAACCAATCCTAAATGTCTTTCAGCTAAGGTAAAATTTACTGAGCGGGGTAGATAGCCCATAACGGGTATTTTAATTTCATTTAATGCTCTGATCAACATCTTGAGATGGCGCTCGGTTCCAACACGGTTCAGAATAACACCTGCAATTTTAATATTGTCATCAAAATTTACAAAACCTTGCACGAGGGCTGCTATCGAATGGGAAGTCTTTGAAGCGTCAACTACCAAGATTATTGGAATTGAGAGTTGTTTTGCGAGCTCGGCCGTAGATCCATGACCGAGCAGACCTGCACCATCAAAAAGGCCCATTGCACCTTCAATAACTAAATGACCCTGGCCTGCAAGTGAGAGGATTTGATCGTTAGGCATGGCCCAGGCATCGATATTCATAGAGGGTTGTTTTGATGCAGCTTCATGAAATCGGGGATCTATATAATCAGGCCCAGATTTAGCAGGTTGATACGCTAAACCTTTTCGTTTCAAAATACGCATCAGCGCCAATGCTATGGTAGTTTTACCGGCACCAGAAGTTGGTGCTGAAATCATAAATCTTGTCATACGCTTTCGGCGGGGCGACCCCTGCCAAGTGGGTCAAGATTACGTGGGGCGTTGCCGGCAGCCAGTGATTGCCAATCTAAGACCTGTCGCATCAAAACTGATTGTCCGACGCAAATTATTGCTGGCGGTTTTATTCCGTGTTTTTTAACATCTTTAACTGCGCTCTGTAGTGTGGTTTCAACAACGCTTTGATGTTCTAGTGTAGCCGAAGTAACAAAAGCAACAGCTTCATCGCCACTTCGTCCCGCATCCATAAGACTTTTTGTTATTTGTGCTATATGTTTCATGCCCATGTAGATGACAATGACTTGGCTGCCACGAGCTATTGCCTCCCAATCTAACGAACCTGGAGTCAATCCTGATTGGTCATGTCCAGTTACAAACGTTACAGATTGGTTGACGTCTCGATGCGTTACCGGGATACCCGCATAAGCAAGACCTCCTATGCCCGCCGAAATGCCTGGAATAATACGAACGGGAACCCCATGTTGAATGAGAGTTTGCGCCTCTTCTCCACCCCGTCCAAATACAAAAGGATCTCCGCCCTTTAATCTCAGAACACGCTTGCCTTTTTGGGCCAGTTTTACCAAATGTAACGAAATATCCACTTGCTTAGCAGACGGCTTTCCGCCGCGTTTACCAGCATAAATCAATTCGGCACCTTGCGCCCACTCCAAAATTTCAGCCGAAACTAGGGCGTCATAAACAACTACGTCCGCCTGGTGTAGCGCATTTAGCGCGTGAAGTGTTATTAACCCAGGGTCTCCGGGACCGGCACCGCAAAGCCAAACCCAACCAGGCTTCATCGCAGGCCAATGTTTTGACGGAAGTAACGGTGAATCGTTCATAACAACCTTATGCCGAATTTCCAAATGATTGAATAGAGTGCAAGCGACCTGCGGTTTGTGATTGGCGGCATGATTTAGGTCGCTATAGTAGTTGTCATGAAAGTAAATAATGACTCCCCCTTGCGCCGTGGCTGGACCACAGGCGCTTGCGCTGCTGCTGCAGTACGAGCGGCCCTCGAACAGCTTTGGGGAGAGGGTGAGGTTTCGCAAGTCCAAATCACACTACCAAAAGGTGAAAAACCAATCTTTCCAATCGCACATCGGGCTGTGGCGGAAGACTGGGTTGAAATTGGAATTACTAAAGATGCAGGGGATGATCCTGATGTTACACATGGTGTACTAGTAATTGCACGCGTGGCATCTGCAAAATCTGGAATTAATTTT
>JAPKEA010000528.1 GCA_028822275.1 Planktomarina sp.
GACCAACTGTTCTCCTTATACGGCCACAGTCCTCGACATGAATTGACTGACGCCGACCTGCCGCAATTCCGTGGGCAGTTATTAAAGTGGAGTAAACGGATGGCTACTAGCACCGTAAGATGGTTTAATGCAGACCAAGGTTAAGGTTTTATAGCACCCAATAATGGCGGCGCAGATGTATTTGTTCATGTCACTACTGTTCAGCAATCGAGCTTAGACGGTTTGAACGAAAACCAAAAAGTTAACTATGAAGTAGAGACTGGCCGTAATGGTCGTGAAGCCGCTACTGATCTGCAAGCACAATAATAAATCTAGGGCCGAACGATACCGCGGAACATTTCCTGCAATGTTGTCCGGCCGTTTTCTATTAAACAAGCCAAGAAAGCATGTTAAGCTTGAGTTGAGTTCTCAAGCACTAATATGACTAACACATCAACGAGGTCAATGACATCACGGTGATGTTCAGAAGTAGGTTACCTTCTGTGGATTTTTCCTGCATCCTCATTTCATCATTGCTACTTAGTCTACCTTTTTATAACCTTCAAAAGAGGTAGAAGCGTGCCCATGTCTGGACCATGTGACATACCCGTCAACGCCTTTCGAAGCGGCATGAAAAGGCTTTTACCCTTGCGACCAGTTGCAACTTTAACCTCTTGTGTCCAAGTGCTCCATGTCTGATTATCAAAAGGCCTATCGGGAAGAAAAGCCATTGCTCGCGAAACAAACTCTTGATCCTCATCATCAATTTTAGGATCAGCACCTTTTTGAATTAACCCCCACCAGCTGTCCAGATCCTTCAGTGTTAAAATATTACCGCGAACAGCATTCCAAAAACTTTCAGCTTCATCCGCGGGGACACCCATAGCCGAAATCCTTCCCAATACAGCAGATAAATCAAGGCTTTGTAGATATTTCGCAGTGAGCGGAAACAGATCGGCTTCATCAAATTTTGTTGGTGCAGACCCAAATTTCTTGAGATCAAATCCAGCAACAATCTCGTCTAGAGAACCACACAGCTCAACTGGGTCAGAAGAGCCAAGCCGTGCCAAATGACTAAGAAGCGCCATAGGCTGCACGCCAGACTCTCTTATATCCCGCAAGGCAAGTGAGCCAAGCCGTTTTGACAGCCCCTCGCCCTTGGGGCCCGTCAGTAGCGAATGGTGTGCAAATGTTGGAACCGCGCCACCGATAGCGCGGATCATTTGAATTTGTGTTGCAGTGTTTGTAACGTGGTCAGAACCTCGCACAACATGGGTTACTCCCATGTCCGTGTCGTCACAGATTGACGCAAGCGTGTAAAGAACCTGACCATCACCACGGATCAACACTGGGTCACTAACTGAGGCCGCATCAATAGAAAGGTCGCCCAAAATTCCATCAGTCCATTCTATCCGGTTTTGATCGAGCATAAAACGCCAGTGGCCGTCACGCTCTGAACGCAACTCGTCACGTTCTGCCTCAGTTAAAGCTAAACCTGATCGGTCGTAAACAGGTGGTTTACTCATATTAAGTTGTTTTTTTCGCTTTAGGTCCAATTCCACTGGCGTCTCAAAACACTCATAAAATTTACCCATTTCACGAAGTTGATCTGCTATTTCAGCGTATCGATCAAAACGGTCAGATTGATGCTCAACCCTGTCCCAATGCAAACCAAGCCATTCCAAGTCTTGTTTGATGCCATCTACATATTCTTGCTTAGAACGTTCTGGATCAGTGTCATCTATGCGTAAAATAAATGTTCCACCTGATTTACGCGATATCAGATAGTTAAACAGCGCAGTACGCAGATTTCCAATATGCATGTAACCTGTAGGTGATGGTGCAAAACGTGTAGTATTCATGGGTATCTCCTGTTGGCGCTGTATGTACACTTAGGGCACGCGTGATGTCCACATTGTAAGCGATTTAGTGATTTAACTGGACTGCTCTAATTACTTTCAATCTTAATCGCGATCACCCTGCATAATCTTAGTTGATGCATCGACTTTCCATAAACTAAAACTAATTGCCAAAAAATTACTTTCTAACCCACGGCATAACCATAGGGGAAAGTCTCGCACCCAATTACGAATGTTTCCTACATTTTCAATCGCTATCCTGCGAATTTTCAAAAGTTTTTCAGATTCGTTTTGCATCTCGTTGATTTAGCTCTTCAAGAACTAACTAAAGAAATGTATCACTCTAC
>JAPKEA010000529.1 GCA_028822275.1 Planktomarina sp.
CTTGGCCGCAACGAGTACAGATGCTGATGGCTTTTAGATAATCTCCTTCACCATAGAGCAATCCAAGCAAAATGTAGGCGCCATTAAAGTGACCTTGAATATTAAAACTGTCGGTTATTATATCGCTTTGGAGCGGCAGTGGATCAGATTTGGCCCAAGGGCAAAGATCATAATTCCATTTATCTTCTACTTTTTGCCAGGTGGCTCGCCAGTTTTTTGGCTCTTCGGCATACCAAGCCAAAATATCTTTGATGATTTTTGCGTAATTGCTTTCCACTGGGATGGCTTTCAAAGCCATTTGGATCATCTTGACCCTGTCAGTTTCGATATAAGCGTAGGAGTAAAGTGCAGTTAAAAATGCGCCAGCATAATATCCGTCACCGTAGTTCATCAGGTGGCCAACTTTGTCAGCAATCTCTAAAGCCGCTTCTGACAAGCCAGGAGAAACAATCCCGATAAAATCACATTCAATCTGGAAGTCTATGTCATCTGCATGAGGGTTGTAGAACGGGTGGCCGGAAAGACCGGGGAGTATCCCCTCTAGAAGATTTTGGCGCGCTTGCCCATTGGCATGCCAGAGCATAAAATCGCTATTGCGAAACACATCTGCAAAATCACTTTGGCTAGCGTTTAGGCCTTTGTCTCGCATGATCTCGAGAAAAGCCATATTTGTATACAGGTCATCTTCATTGTAAAGCCAGGTAGTGGGAGCCTCTGGTTGAATGTCAAGGGAGCCTTCATAAATCTCGCCTTGGGCGTGAAACTCCATTGGCTCACCCATCATGGCACCGTAGGACTTACCAACCCAGGCACCTAAAACTTTATTTCTAAGTTCTTTTTTTGAAAGTTTAGCTATCATTTTAATTGCTCCAGGTAGTTTCAAAACCTAGATGGAAAGCGCTCCAGCCACCCCAACTTCTAGGTTGATGTCGGTTATTCCAACATTTAAAAAAGCTGCATAATATATCCTAAGTGTTCGCAACTATACGCGGACAGGCCCAGCCTCTGAAACATTGAAGAAAAGAGCAGAAGCTGCCCCATCAGCCACAATCAATCCTATTCCACCGTTGAGCATCACCTCTGCCGATTGATCTGTAAAAGAAAGGTTTACATCATCAGCTTGGGCACGGACATGGGGACCCGAAACACGGAGCGAGAGTTTATAAATTTTATCAAGTTCAACTGGAAACCGAGACGTAGCCAATACCGTTGTCTTTTCATCAAAAGTTTTAACAAGTTCAAAATTGCCATTGCGAGTAATTCGAGCTGCATAAAAACGTCGCAAACCTTGAGTGCGTGCAGTTAGGCCAGCGTATTTACCGAGATGTAGTGCGATGTCCCCTGAAACCTCATAATCTGTCCACTCCCGGGTACCATGAATAATAATCCCTTCGCCTCGTTCGTGGGAAATATGGAAGCTTTGTTTGAACTTTTGCTTTGTAAAAACATCAACGCCATTTATCCACGCTCGATGCCAAAAATCACTTGGCACTTCTGGACGAGTCAAAAATAATTTAGGTGCCCCTGACCAACCTATTCTATCGATTAAAATCCGCCCCGTTTGGACAGAGGACTTTGATCTGATAACTACCCCTAATTCCGCTATTGGTTGTGACCCACAATCTGGTACTGACCAATCCATTGAAGCTGTTTGACCTGCAGAGAATGCAACTGGTTCACTCTCATGATCTACCAGTTTATCGTTTAAGCCGTAGCACCTGATTAGCAGACTAACTTGAACATCTCCCTGCGCAACTGATTGTAACAAAATTCGCGCAGAGAGCTTCTGCCCAGGATACAATAGTGGCGTTGCCATTAAATCATAAGTACGCATTTTTAGGACTTCATGCGACATGAACGTAGGCGTCGTGCAAAAAACTTCAGAGTTCATTTTAAGTTTGTCAAAACCTATGCTCAACATTCCTAAACCGTTGTGGCGCACCCCTTTAATTTCAACATTTTTAGGTTGTGTGGTTCCTTCCGCTGTCTGAAACCCTTGGGTTGATCCTGGCAAAGAAAAATGGAACTGAGCACCATCTTTTGGTGCCTCTAGCAAAGATTCACCTGCCAAAGCATATCCTAAATTTGCTATGTAATATGCCATTTTGACCGCATCGTTGATTGAGTTACCCCCGTCTGCAGAAGATATCAGCATACGATCGGCGAGCGGACCTCGCCAATCTG
>JAPKEA010000530.1 GCA_028822275.1 Planktomarina sp.
TACACTTCACGAAACATTGAAACAGTGGCTATGACTACGGTAAAACCCTGCGCCGCAAGAATTTTACACATATGAGCGTATTTGAATGCTAATTTAATTCTTGCTTCACGATTATAGGTTTCATTGATTGCTTCGGTATTTTTAAAAAGATTGCGCAAAACATCTCCATCTAAAAGCACTGGGTGCAAACCACGCTCTTGAAGCTGTAAGGTTAACTCCTGCGAAACAGTTGTTTTACCTGCGCCCGACAAACCCGTTATCCATATCACTTGACTAGTCATGTAACTCCTTAGGTCTCGGATAGCCCAAGTTAATTAATTTTCAGCGGTTTTAACATATTGGGGTAGGTGTGAAACGTGTTTAAGGTGTTCCAACGTTCAATCATCCCAGACCGCAGATATAAATAAGAGCAAGACTTCATAAATTTCTCTGTATCCGCCGCTGTCTTCATTGCTATCTTTTTTTCAAAATCAAACATCTGATCCAACATTGGCCTGATGGCCTGAAGATCAATTTTGAATTGTTCTATATTTTCTTCGGCATAACCAAATCGAACACTGAACGGATAGAAGAGAGTGCGCAGGACAAGTTGGTCGTTATTACTAAAAACTGAACCTATCTTGCGGCTAATGGATGTCTTGCCAAACGGGTTCATACCATCTTTTGCAAAGTCTGGACTATTTGGATCACCCCACCATTTCTTACCCTGCGCAGTCATCTTGTAGAGGCTGTCTTGCTCTTTAATACCCATCCAACGGCAAAGAGCCAAAATTGTTCTTTTGGGATCTTCTTTTAAGTCCTCTAGCCGCAATCCGACCGAGTTTTCCTTTTGAAGAATTACGCTATCTATCTCAAATAGCATTTGGAAAATTCTATTTACCACTGCTTCGTGATCATTTTCCTTAAATGACTTCTGCACCCAAGCTTCACAACTTTGAACTGGCTCCCGTACCATCATCAACCAGTTGGTATGAGGCGCTGATTTAAGAAAATTGAGCTGCGCATAAGTATCAGGGTTATGAATGTGGTAAAAAATCAGGCTTTTTTTATTTTGATCGTTCAAAGCCTTATCAAAAGCAGAGTGTACCAGTTCGAAGAAGGTAAATGTGTCTAAACGATCATAGTAAGCCATTAAACAATTTAATTCTTCAGAAAAGACTTTTTTATCTACTGATAAAATTTCATTACCTTGTTCCCCAAGGCTCACCATCCCTTCATTTCGGCCCATGTTTTTAATGGATCTGAAGCCCTTCGAGGCAATAGGATTTGGAGAAGATGCATCAAATAACACTTCATAGTTTGAGATAAAACGATTTAACATCTCTTCCCATCCACCGGCAATAATTTTTTTCCAATTAGAATGATCAAAAAAATGACTTAAATAGATACTTGGCAGAGTGGAGACTTCAGGATGTCCATCGATAAGGCTATGTAAAAGACCTGTTCCACTTCTGCCAAAATGGAGTAGTGCAGTTATTTTTTCTCTTATAGGAGGTTTTGGTATGCTCTCACTATTTTTGAAATTCGGATTGTAGATACTGCTGTTGTCAGTATTGGACAGAAGACTGACTACATTATCCAAGGATTTTTTTGCAGACACGCTCCCTAAATCAAGCTCATATTTTAGAATGGCTTTTGCAATTTCAGAGTAATTAGAGGTTAACCCTTCAGTAAGTGACCGCAGCCGATCGTCCGATAGAAAGCAATTCAGTTTAGTTGCTTGCAATGGAAAAGCCATATTGTAATAGGCCTCAGCATAGTCAGGTTTAATCTTAATGGCCTGTTTGTAGCTATCTATCGCTGCTGCTAGCTCACCCTTTTCTTTCAAGGCAATTCCCATATTGTAATACGCCTCAGCATAGTCAGGTTTAATCTTAATGGCCTGTTTGTAGCACTCTGTTGCTGCTTCTAAGGCACCCTTTTCCTGAAGGGCAAATCCTATATTGTTATAGGCCTCAGCATGGTCAGGATTGAGCTTGATAGCCTGTTTGTAACTGTCTGTCGCTGCGTCTAGGTCACCCTTTTCCTTCAAGGCATTACCCATATTGTTATAAGCATCAGCATAGTCTGGCTTTATCTTGAGGGCTTTTTGGTAGCTGTCTATCGCTGCGTCTAGCTCACCCTTTTCCTTCAGGGCAATTCCCATATTGCTATAGGCCTCAGCATAGCCAGGATTGAG
>JAPKEA010000531.1 GCA_028822275.1 Planktomarina sp.
AAAGTTGGCTTGTTTATATGCGGGCGGGGTATGGGGCTTATTTTGGATCCCTCTACGCGCGCTGGAGGATGTGGGTTTGCATGGACTTTGGGTTACAGTGGTGTACTTTATAGTGCCCACACTCTGCCTGCTTCCTATTGGAATTTGGCGGTGGAAACATTTTAAGGTAGGTGGTTTCCAATTACAGATTACGGCGATGGTATCTGGTGGAGCGTTGTTGTTGTATTCGACGTCAATCGTTTACACCGAAGTAGTTCGCGCAATGTTATTGTTCTATTTAACGCCAATTTGGGGAACAATTTTAGCATGCATTTTCTTGGGTGATGCTATCACGCCAATGCGTATTCTTACGATTGCAATTGCAATTATTGGTATGCTGACGATTTTTGGATTGGGAGTTCAATTTCCAATGCCACAAAATGTAGGCGATTGGATGGGTATCGGTTCTGGAATTTTGTGGGCAATTGCAATGGTACGCCTCCGCGTCGATCAAGATATTTCAGCGATTGATATGACCCTAGGTTTCTTTTTCTGGTCGCTGATCTTCTCAGTTTTGGCAGCGGTAATTTTGGCTCCATCCTATGCCCCATCAGTTGCGCAAACACTTCCCGCGATGCCATTACTATTGATATTTATGGCATTACTAATTTTTCCGGGAACTTATGCATCTCTTTGGGGACCAAAATTTCTCAGTCCAGGGGTTGTTGGTTTACTGTTTATGACCGAAATTGTGGTGGGATCAATCTCGGTGGCGCTTCTAGCGGGAGAGCCTTTCGGAATTCGTGAGGTGGTCGGGATCATTCTCATTGCCGGTGCAAGCCTTTTGGAGCCCATCGCATCACTAGTTAGAAGGTCAGAAAAGGTAGTTTAATTGATTAGGCTGTAACACTGACAGTTTTTAGGCGAATATAATTTGAACGAGATAAAATTTTTAAAGGTTCCTATAGTATGTTGAAAGTTAGTCAGACTTTGGTCACCATACTTTTGCTGTCGACGGCGGCTTTGGCGCAAGACGCACCGGTATGCCCAGATGGGGGTGTAGACCCTTCTATGCTCTGTTTGCCTGGGATGGTCTGGGATCAAGCCCGGCAGGCCTGCGTTGGATCAGCCTAAGCCCTCTCACTAGGATACTAAATATCGATACAAAAAATTATTGATTTGAAAACTTACTTAGATACTGTTGTTCGCATATGCTCGGACATAGGCTGGGCTGACACATTTAGGAAGTTATTTAATGGCACGTATAATTAAGCATGGTGACATATCCACTGTTACACCAATCACCGATGATCTTGAGGGTTGGGTAGTAACAGAGGGCACTCCCACCATGAAGACTTGGATCATGCACAGTAGTGAAGACGGCACTATGATCTCTGGGTACTGGGAAGCCACACCCGGCACATATCATGCGACATATAAAGATTATGAATTTGTACACTTAATTGAGGGAGAAATTGTAATCGCTGAGGACGGAAAAAAACCAGTAACATTGAGGGCGGGAGACGCATTTGTTGTAGAGGCTGGGTTTAGTGGTAGCTGGAAAATCGTCGAAAGTGTACGAAAGCATTTTGATATTAGGCTTAAATGAATAAGGCACCTCTAAATACTTTTCTTAAAAGTAAGAGCTTTGAAATAACTCGATCGCTTCGATGTTAAGGGTAGCTGTTCTTAAAGTAAGCCTTTCGCCTGCCGTCTCTTACGGAGTGGAAGTTAACGTGGTGAGGTTTTTAACATATTTACCTCGAAAATCTGGCATATAAAGCCTCAGTTTCTAGACTTGTTTCGACCTAGTGGTTAACATTTCAGGCGGATCAGATCTTGTCGGGAATAGCAAATGGGTAGTGATCAAAATTGGTTGTTCACGATGTTTAAAGAGACGTTGTGGAAATGAGCCCAATCTGCTGTCTGAACGTCACAAAATCAATTACCAGATATTTTGACAAATACGGCTCATTTCCTTTTAAGGGCCTAAGGTGCAGTAATAAAAAAGAGAGCCATAAGTAATCATTCAGAGTTTGCTTCGAAGATTGTAGATGGGAATAGAGTAAAGTTGTTCAAAGCGAGCAATTGCTGAAGATAAAAACACAACATGAAAACTCTAAAGCGATAAGGTCAAAAAAACAATAAAAAAGCTATTTTACTAAAAAAAGCTCTTGCGGCTTCTGACCAGTAGA
>JAPKEA010000532.1 GCA_028822275.1 Planktomarina sp.
TTACCATTCAAGTATCTCTACGCCTTCGCCATATAGCTATATTGAGAAAATATAGTTTTTCAATCAAGTTCAATAGTAACAAAAGAGTCCTTTGGTAGAAGTATCTATTTCTCCTCACTTCAAATTAATACCTTTTGTATACCAATTTTTATACAACGATAATCGAGCATTATCATAATACCAATTACAAGCAATAAAAAGTATTGGGCCTATTATTTCTAAAATAGGTATTATAAAGGTATTTAATGTTAAAGAGTAAAAACAACCTTATTATTGGCGTAGACGGCGGTGGTACAGGGTGTAGGGCTGCAATTGGCACCCACGCGCGAGGTATGCTGGCGCTGGCCGAAGGTGAAGCAGCGAACGCGACAACAGATCTTGAAATTACCATTAAGAACATAATTTCAACAGTCAACGCAGCTACCGTAAAAGCAGGCTTTTCACTGGATCAACTGAGCCAAGCGAATGCACATTTAGGTTTAGCTGGAGCCATCGGCGAAAGCCTCAGATTGCAAATATCTCAAACACTGCCCTATGGCAAATCCGTTGTGACGGATGATCGACCCACCGCGATTGTTGGTGCGCTTTGCGAGCAGGATGGCTATCTTGTCTCTGTCGGGACGGGCACAATCATTGCCGCAAGCACCAGCAAAACATTTCAGTATGTCGGAGGTTGGGGCTATCAGGTTTCCGATCAAGGCTCAGGCGCTTGGTTAGGTCGTGCCGCACTTGAGCATGTTTTGTTGTGTCACGACGGACTAGCTGATCATTCAGATTTAAGTCTTATTTTGTTTGAAAAATTCAAAAATAACCCAAACTTAATCGTGAACTTTAGTACGTCAGCCAGACCAAAAGATTTTGGGTCGCTCGCACCAACAGTCATTTCTGGCGCTAAATCTGGTGACATTTGGGCACAACGTACTCTACAGGCTGGCGCAGATTACCTCATGTCCGGTCTAAAACGTCTCGGCTTTTGCGCTGGTGATCCACTATGCCTCGTCGGTGGACTTGGGTTGTATTACGCCAATTACTTACATCGTGACGCTCTGATAGGCTTGATGCCAGCGAAAGGCACCGCGCTTGATGGGGCCTTTGCTTTGGCGCGAACTGGATCCTCTTTAATACGAAAAAAAAATCAATGACTATTATTGACTTTCTAAATCCCAAGGAATGGCTTCGTAGTGACGGTGGACCATTATATGTACAATTGCGCCAGCGGCTTAGCAAAGGGGTTGAGCAAGGGGTTATAAAAGCGGGAAGCTCTTTGCCGCCAGAACGGGAGATAGCAAACATTACGAGCCTCTCACGCGTCACCGTGCGCAATGCTATTCACGCGCTGGCACAAGATGGCACCATTATTCAAAAGCAGGGCTCAGGATCATACGTCGCATTTGATACACCTATGGTTGAACAATCATTGTCCCGTCTGACATCATTTAGTGAGGACATGTTACGGCGCGGTATCGTATCACAAAGTGTTTGGCTTGAACGAGGAATTGCCAAGCCGTCGCCTGAAGAAGTCATCATGCTCGCACTGCCCCCGGATGTGTCAGTCTCTCGCATTGCCCGCCTTCGATCCGCCAATGGCAGACCCATGGCAATAGAGCGGACATCATTATCCACCGAAATGCTGCCGAACCCTCTTTTGGTGGAAACCTCTTTATATGAGACACTTAGTCAAGCAGGGCTGCGGCCCATCCGCGCCTTACAAAAAATATCAGCTATAAACCTTGAGACAAGCAACGCTGCTCTTTTGGAAGTAGAGCCTGGAGTGGCAGGCCTTCGCATTGAACGGACGTCTTATCTTGCAGACGGGCGCATCGTTGAATTCACTCAGTCTATCTATCGCGGGGATACCTATAACTTCGTAGCTGAACTTCGTCTCGCCAAAGAATAGGACACCAGAATGACAGAACCTATGACACAGATACGCCGCGAATTACCAAAGATTTTAACGGTGGTTAATCGCCCACTACAGAACGTCGGCAGCGATATCCGCCTTGCGGTTCATGCGATCCGGACCCTCAACCCAAATTTGATTGTAAGTGTCGCCCAAAGGTCATCTGACCATGTAAAAGCATACCATAAACATACATCTAAGCTGCTTGTGGTAAAGACAATTACACAACTCAAGCTGACTGGAAGCATTTACCTGCCAGTTTCCCAATTAG
>JAPKEA010000533.1 GCA_028822275.1 Planktomarina sp.
GGAACTGAGTCTCTTCATTGACAAGATCGCCAGGGCGGAAGTTCGTTGGTGTGTTAGCTTGACCCAGCACAGCACCTAGAGACGGGTTAACCGTATTATAAAGATTGTAGCGCACTTCGCTCGACCCAGTTCGACCGGTAAAGTCATAAGTTAAACCGTTATCGAGTTCGCCGCGGATACCACCGACAAGTGAGAAGTCAATTACGTTGCCTTTGAACTGAGGAGTGAAACCACCAGGAAAGATGTCCAACGGTGAGTAAATAGAGCCGTCCGGGCGACGCAGATCTTCAATTACCCCATTGCCCGGATAGCGATAGAAAAAGTTGCCGTCGGCTGTGGAATCAGAATAGTTAGCGTAGGCATATGCTTCGGTATCTGCATCAAGCTGATAGCCGGCGTTAACGAAAACACGCACGGCTTCTGATTGGGGCTGTCCCCAAGGCTGGACTACTTCTGAAACGCCTGCGGCATTTGCGCTGTGGAAATTAGCTTGGTAGGCCGGATCTAAGGCCGCGGCAGCATAGCTGGCTGTGGGATCAAAATTGGGGAGATTTGGGTCCACACACCACCAAGATTGACAGTATTGTTCAGCGCGGACGGTACGGTCTGCTTCGACTAATTCGCCTGATATGCTGACAAATCCGTCTTCACCAAGGGGTAGGCCAATGTTGCCTTGGATGGTCGTCATAGCGCCATCGCCTTCGAAGAACTCACCGGTATCGATGGTCAAGCTGCCGCCGTCACGATTGTCGTTGAGGATGAAGTTGATTACGCCAGCGATGGCATCAGAGCCTTAGAGAGCCGACGCCCCATCTCGAAGAACCTCAATATTCTTAAGGGCGGATGCTGGGATAGTTGCAATGTCAGGCCCCTGAGTGCCAGAACCGCCAATTGAAACTAGAGCAGCTCGGTGGCGTCTTTTCCCGTTAATAAGAACAAGTGTTTTATCTGTCGGCAAGCCGCGTAACTGGGCCGGACGGATAAAAGTTGCTCCGTCAGAAATTGGTTGGCGCGCTACGTTAAATGAAGGCACCAACGTTTGAAGAATGTTGTTGGTATCGGTGTGAGAAATTGATTCAATATCAGCGGCACTAAAGACGTCGATAGGAACCGCAGAATCGGATACCGTGCGCGGTCGACCGCGTGAACCAGTGGTAATTATTTCTTCAATCGCACTGGCTTGTTCTGATTCCTGAGCGAGTGATTGAATGCTAAAGCCGGAACCGGCGGTAAACACTGCTATCGCTAGCAAGTGTTTTGGATGCTTTCTAAAAATCATGCGTATGCTCCTAGGATGGAATTTTTATGTGGGTCTCGCTTCTCCATAACAGCAATTCCTATGCCATCTGAACGCAGGCAAGGGGAAAACGTTAGATATATTGGGTTTCAAGGGTCTTAACGAGGTTTTCTGGATGAGGACTAGGGTGATATTTTTGAACAAGAGCATTAAAACGGTGAAAGTACTGCTAGAAAAGCGGGCACGTGAACCAAAAAAGGACCTAATCTATTTTGGCGCGGGCGCCAGATGTCTTTTATGTAGGATTAGGCGGAGAGTTTGTGGCAGTTAAAAGAAAGGTAAGTTAAGCATAGCGTAAAGCCATTAAATTTAGAGCTGGAGGAAAATTCACGGCAAGGGCATTTCTGCACTATCTAGCTCGCGCGCCGGCATAAATGCCTTCAACGGCTGGGTTGAGCGCACTTGCTCTAGCCAAAACACGCCATCAAACGGTGCGCTGTTTCCTCGGGTGCTGACAAAGTCAACATCACCGTCGTTATCCATATCTCTTGCGATAAACTTATCAAACATGCCTCTTTTGCGCCGTGAGATGTCATGTCTTTTCCAGCTAGAGTCGGCCTTGTTTGGGTTTTCAAACCAGCCAATGCGGCCTAAGGAATCACGCACATCCACATCCCCATCGCCGGTTCGGGGACCTCGGCTATAGCTTCCTGAAATTACATCAATATCCCCATCCCCATCTATATCTGCTACTTCAATTCCAGTAATGCTGTCGGGTAAAAAATCGCCAATAGGGTGCGAATTCCAAGCATCATCAAAATTCTCAGGCTGTTCTATCCATGCCATTTTATTTCCAGCCGCGCCAATAATATCAAGCCGGCCATCCCCGTTTAAATCAGCGTAGGAAAGGTTAAACCCACCCATGCT
>JAPKEA010000534.1 GCA_028822275.1 Planktomarina sp.
CATATTTTTTCTTACTCATTTAAAATTTCCTTAATAGTTTCTGGATCGTATCCCAGCCTGATTAGATTGTCTTTTTCAAAGATTACAGGGTCCACAACAAATGCCATATATTCACTCAACCAATCATCGTTGATACTGGCTTCCATTTTGTCATTTTCTATACTTTCACTGTATGTTGAAATCTCCAAATATTTCCCCTTTTTTTGTCAATCGTCTATCCATGCGCGGTCCCACTTATGATCACCATCGGTACAACCTTCGGATTTTATATGTTTGTCCTCATACATGAACCCAGTGATCACCTTTTCCTCGGCCCAAGTTTCAGTGAGCACGGTTAGTTTTGCGGCGTCAAATTTATGGTCTATGGTAAATTTTTCAAACTCCCAATTACCCTTAAAAATTCTTTGTCCATAAACTACATGTAATTCTGGCTCGCCATCTTTTGGCCAAAATTTTTCTGTCATTTCCGGACTAAGGTTTTCCTCCCAGTTTGTATTTTTTGTCTTCAAGTCTGGGTGTGGAATATCGGCAACTACTTCTAGGATCGGGGTGCCAAACATATTAGTCTCTGCATTTTCCTCGAATGCAGAAACTTGTATCTCTCCTTCATCGTGTAGTTCACAGTTATCACCGAAGAAAATATTGTCATTTTCATACCAATAATTACCTAACCGATAGTCTTTGGGTATGTGGTTCCATCTCCCATTCGAGTGGTAGTTTTTGTCTTCGTCAAAAAAATAATCTTCAAAATCGTCAGCGTGGTTTTCCAGCCAGTAAATGGCAACTTTACTAGGTATGGTTCCAATAATGCGTTCACCACCAATTTTCTGTGAGTCTATGGTATATGTAAAACTCATTACGGAATCTCCGTTCGGTGCAAAATACTCAAGAAAAAAATTAAAGTGTTTTAAGGTTGATTGCTATAGCACTCTCGCATTGGGTCCCAGTAAGCTCCTGATACTCTTCTCGGCTAAGCTCATAGCGCTTATCTTTCCACGTGACCCTCTTCGGTGTTTTGGTAGCTACTTCTAGGCAGCCGTCTCGGATTTTCCCCAGCAGTTTCTACGGTAGCTGAGCTCCGGTTGGTTTAGGCGGGAAGATGAATTGTGTGTGCTTTGCGCAAGTTTGCGTCGAGTTGGGAATCAAAACGAGCAGCAGAGCGTTCTGAGAGGATTTCTTCTTTGCGTTTGGTTGCTTTTTCAAGCAGATTTGGTTTTTCTAATTCAGCCCATTCTTTGGGCGAGGTGCGATCGCCAAATGTAGGGTAAACATAGTCTGACTGCATACGGCTTAAAGTTCCATCTGTGCCAAGATAGTGGCCAGGGCCGCCCATGCAAACCTGCGCCATTTGATCTAGAGCTAGAGTTTCATCGGTGACTTCTATCCCACGCACGCAGCGCAAAGCTTGACCGATTATATCGTCGCTGAGGATTAGGCTTTCGAGGCAAAACCCGAGCAGTGAGGCGTGCATACCTGCGGCTTCATAGACCATATTGAGACCTGAGAGCCCCGCCATAACATTTGAACACATTTGTTCCCATCCGGCTTGCATGTCAGGCATTTTGGAATCTGATGCGCCCGCTGCGGCGCCCCCTGGAAGGCCATAAAATTTATGCATTTGGGCGCAGCCTGCGGTGAGGAGCGCCTGTTCACCAGACCCAATAGACATTGCGCCTGTACGCAAGTCGAGCCCAAAGGGCCAAGTGCCAAAGATTGCGGGGTGGCCAGCGACAATGGCGTTTGCATATACAAGACCCGCAAGACACTCGGCAGTAGCTTGAGTAATTGCACCCGCGATAGTGGAAGGGGCTGTAGCTCCTGCCATGCCGGCCGACAGCAACAGCACTGGCATACCACCACGAATGCAGGCTTCCATTACTTCGCAGCTTTCCGTTGCAAATTTCATGGGCGGCACAACAAAGCAGTTGGAATTAGAGACAAACGGACGTTCGCGGTATTTTGCCTCTCCACCAGAAATTTCGTATAGCATTTCAAACGCGCCGGGCACGAAGGACGGTTCGGTGAAAGATGTTCCGATGTGTTTGGTTGTGCCTGACGTACAGGCGTAGATCGTGTTGAGATCCATTTCGTAATTATTAGGGATGTCGCGGCAAACCATCGGTCGTTGCATGAAGTGGACGTTGTCGAGTTTAT
>JAPKEA010000535.1 GCA_028822275.1 Planktomarina sp.
GGAACAAACATTAAAAATTAAGTATAACTTGAATGAATCCAACCTAGGGTTTGCGCGTAATATGCTTGAAGTTGTGCAAATGGCGGACGGTCAATTTGTTTGGGTATTAGGAGATGATGATCTGTTAATTCCTAGTGCTTGTGAAAAAATTATTGATCTTATCTCGAAGCATAGTCTGGTAGATTTTTTTGTTGTTAATGCTAATAACCTAACTACTGAATACGTTCAGAGTTTTCCGCAACCGTTTGAACTATCTAACCTTCCAAAAAAGATGGAGACTTTCTCTCCTCGAACAGAAAGTGGTGAAATTCCGTTCCTAAAACTAATTAACCCAAATGTTTGTTTTGATTACTTGGGCGGTATTTATTTATCAGTATTTCGTAGGAGCCTCTGGCTTGCTAATACGGGGTGCCTAGATGCAACTGCACTTTGTGATGATCGTTTGTTATCACATCCTGATAATTCATTTCCTCATGTGAAAATCTATGCTAATGCTTTTTCACAATCATTAGCTTATTTTTCGGCTGAACCTGCAAGTGTCTGCCTGACTGGCGCTCAAGAGTGGGCTCCAATGGGTCCTTTAATTTTAAGTATTCGCCTTCCTGAGGCGCTTGAAGAATACAAAAATAATGGCTTGAAATGGTATTCCTACTTCCATTGCAGGAATGCCGTGCTATCAAATTTTTTTTTGGATATGGTGCGGTTAAGGTTGAATAAACACAATAATGGTGGTGAGTATGTAAACTTCACCAAAGTATTACTTCAAAATTGTATTTACCCGAATTTCTACCTATCTTTCTTTTATCCATTTTTTAGAAAATCATTTTGGATTAAAGTTAGTGGTATGTTTTTAAGTATATTTTTTCGATTGGAGAATAAAATTAAATGAATCAAGATGAAATACGGCAGCAAATAGCTAAGCTGGTTGATCAATATGCAGCAATAGAATTTTCTCAGAAGGCATTTGACCCAAATACAACTGTTATCCCACCCTCTGGTAAAGTATTAGATGCTGCCGAACTAAAAAACATGGTGGATGCTTCGTTAGACGGTTGGTTAACCACAGGACGCTTTGACAAAGCTTTTAGAAAGCGCCTTGCAGGTTACCTTGGAGTCAGGTACCTGCTTACCACTAATTCTGGATCATCTGCTAATTTATTAGCTTTTTCAACGCTTACTTCAGATCGTCTAGGTGAACGTGCCATCAAGCCTGGAGATGAAGTCATTGGTGTGGCAGCAGGTTTTCCAACAACTGTTAACCCAATTTTACAATGTGGCGCAGTGCCAGTATTTGTTGACATTGATATAGAAACCCACAATATTGATGTTACAAAAATAGAAGCCGCAATAAGCCCCAAAACTAAAGCCATCATGTTAGCCCATTCGCTAGGCAATCCATTTAATATTAAAGTTGTGGTGGAGATTTGTAAAAAATATGGCTTATGGTTGATTGAAGATAATTGTGATGCCCTTGGTTCACGTTACGATGGTCAATTAACAGGCACGTTTGGTGATATAGGCACGTTAAGTTTCTATCCTGCCCACCATATAACGATGGGGGAAGGTGGTGCAGTATTTACTAACAGCCGTGAACTTAAATTAATCGCTGAGTCTTTTCGTGATTGGGGGCGAGATTGCTTTTGCCCACCTGGTAAAGATAATACTTGTGCCAAGCGATTCTGTTGGAAGTTAGGTGAGTTGCCAGAAGGCTATGATCATAAATACACATACTCCCACCTAGGGTACAATCTTAAAATTACTGATATGCAAGCTGCTTGTGGCTTAGCACAAATGGACAAACTAGATACTTTTGTGCAATCACGTAAAGATAATTTTGAATACCTAAAAGCTAGATTAGCATCATGTAACAAATTTTTTACGTTACCAGAGAAAACGCCTAATAGTGACCCATCTTGGTTTGGTTTTTTGCTGCCGATTCGTCCAGAAGCTAATTTTAGTAGACTAGACTTAATTAGCTATTTAGACCAACATAATATCGGTACCAGGCTATTATTTGCCGGTAATATAACCAAACAGCCATATATGATAGGTCGTAATTTCAGAGTGAGTGGAGTTTTAGAAAATACTGACATTGCGATGAACAATACCTTCTGGATTGGAGTTCAACCTGCCTTAACTAATGAAATGCTTGAT
>JAPKEA010000536.1 GCA_028822275.1 Planktomarina sp.
AACCTATAGGGAATTGTGTTTCAAACCGCGCAACAGCATAATAGTCACCACCTAAAGCATCATTGTAAGGTATAGAAGAAGAGCCTGTACCTTTTTGACGGGGACCAAGTCCACCTGGAGCAAACCCACGAAAAGACCTAGAAGACATAAAAAACCTGTCAGTTATTCTACTTGACTTGTTACCAGCAAAAGCCAGGGCCCCAGACTCTAAAATTGCGGTTAACCTAACATCATCATTACGTACGTAAGTTTCAGCACCCATTCTTAAATTTGAACGCACAAAGTTGTCGTCACCAGCTAACGCTAAGTCTTGTGAAAAACTCAAGAAGGTTCCCGCTTTTGGATTTAGTCCTGTCCGTCGATTGTCCACTGAATAAACATAGCCCAAGCCATAATTTGTTCGGCGTGGACGCGTCGCATCGTTTTGGATAATTGTCGATCCTGTTGTTACATTTTTTATCAACTCTGATTCGTTGAAAACTTTGGGCCCCAATCTGCCATTATCACTAATTGGAAAGGTTAATTGTGCCGAAACATTATAGGAGTCAGTATCATAAAGTGCATTGTTCCTCACAGTTGTCTGATATTCGGCACCCACATTTAAGCTAAGATCACGGCTCAAAAGGGCCGGTTCCGTTAATGAAAGTCCTAAATTCTTGGTGCCAGAGGTTGTGCTTAGATTTACTCCAACGGCTTGACCGCGTCCTAAAAAATTAGCTTCTTTAAAATTTCCAATAATTCCTGCCCCATCGGCCGAATTATAATTAGCCCCAAAACTTAAACTACCAGTTGGTTTTTCAGTTACCACTACATCAATCACTATTTTATTTGGTGCCGACCCTTTTCTTGTAGTCACATTTACAGAGCCAAAAAGTCTTAATCTCCGAATACGTTCAGTTGTTCTTCTAATTTGCCGGGGGTTGAACGCATCACCTTCAACTACTTCAAACTGCCGACGTATCACTCGATCCAAAGTGGTTGTGTTGCCCTTTATATTTATACGTTCGACAAATATCTTGGGCCCTTGTGAAATTTCCAAACTCACATCGAGTGATAAAGCATTTTCATTACGACTTAAACGCGGTGTTATCTGAATGAAATCAAGTCCCAAATCTAATGCGCGGCGCTCCATACGCGTCACAGTATTTTCTATTAATTTAGCTGAATATATTTTTCCTTGCGCAATTTTTATCGCAGTTTCGAAATCCAATGAATTAACATTTGGAAGAAGTGTTGTGATGCCTATCTGGCCAAATTGAAACTGCTGCCCCTCCTGCACCTTAAAAGTTAAGAAAAATGATCCACGTGTTTTTGATAGCTCTGAATTGACTGAAAGAATTTCAAAATCTACATACCCGCGTTCCAAGTAGAAATCTTTTAGTATTTGTTTATCAAACTCGACGCGGTCCTCAACAAAAGTATCCCGCTTCACAAGCATACGCAAAGGTCCAGCTTGTTTTGTACCAATGACACGACGTAGTCGCCGATCAGAAAAAGCACGGTTTCCGATAAATGAAATTCTCTCAATCTCAACTACACCGCCCTCTATAATTTCGAAAACAACATCAACTCTATTATCAGCACGCCGTATAATTCTTGGCTCAACACTGGCCGAAATTCTACCCTGGTCCGCATATGCAGCAGCAATTGCATTAGAGTCATCGCGCACTTGACTTACTGAATAAACCCGACGTGTTAGCGTCTGTACAAGTGGCCGCAGTAAATCATCGTCAAATCTAGAATTTCCTTCAAATACCACTGCGTTGACTGTTGGGTTTTCAACGACTGTTATCAGTAAAGAACCATCGCTTACGTCAGCCGAAACACTCTCAAAAAGACCAGAATCTCTTATGTCTTGTATTGAATCATTTAATTTAGCAGCACTTAAATTAACATTTTCACTTAAGCCTAAAAGAGACTCGATGGTAGATGCCTCAATACGCAAATTACCTTTGATCTCCACGTTAGAAATTTTATAATCTTTAGCTTGTGCTGTGCTCCACAAACAAAAGACTACAAAAAATATCGATAACAGCTTCCATGAAAAAAGATACAACCGTCGAACATTCACTCCGAACATTTTCATTACAATGCCCCCTAAATCTTAGCATATATTTTGGTTGCACCCTACCGGCTGATCACATCTGTGT
>JAPKEA010000537.1 GCA_028822275.1 Planktomarina sp.
CCTTTCTCTGTAAGGGCCGTAGAGGCAGTTAGCTGACCTCGTAGATAATGTTTAGTACCGACCCGTTGATCTAGTCTTAAGGACGGAGAGAGCCGCAAAAGCGTACTCTGTGTCGTTATGGAGAGACTTTCGTTGACCAAAAAGCCGAATTGAGCCATGATATGAACGTTTCGAGACACCTCGATGCGATAATGACCTGATGCCAAATCAGCCAATAATTCCGCGTATAGGACGTTGTTGACACGTATGGCCTGAGGTTTGCCGCGCCACTGGATGATCTGGTTCAAACAGCCCCATAAACAAAGGGATTACCTCAGCTTCTTCCAAAATCAGATAATCTGTACCTCTGAATAACGTCATTTCTTTATCACAAATCTCCTTAGCTCAAACTGCCCAGAAATTTCTAATTTTCAGCACGATCATTTTTTGGAGGGGGGATCAACAGCGAACTAAAATCCGACTATGCATTAACATTTAATATGGATCACTGGGTGGTAGCATTTCATGCGTGTCTGAGACGTTCCCTGTCTGGTTTGACGCTAGACAAACAGATCCTGACAGGGGCCAAAGTGAGAAGAAAATTGTATCATTAGCCCAAGATATAAACCAGTTTGATTTTTTTAGAATCCAGGCGAGACGTAAAAATTTTAAATCCAGCTATCTATGTGCATAAATTAAAACTCTAGGCCCGTTTCGCTCCATTCTGTGCTCGGCAACCTCGATATTATCAAAACCATACGACCTAAGAAAATCTATTAAATCGTCAAGTACAAGCCATTTTGCATAATTTTTTAACCCCGCAAACGGTGCTAGACGGCCAGGTTCTCGAACATCAGTGAACTGGTAAATGAAGCCATCTTGGCTGTCTTTATGAAGATTTTTATCTGGTGCAACATGTGTGTCTAACATAACCGCCTGTTTCACGCTTGGTAAAATGGCTTTAAGATGCCCAAGCGGGTTTGATAAATGATAAAGCACTCCAACATGGTGGAGAATATCGCAATTTATGTCAACAAAATCTGATTTTTTATTCTCTAAATTCCAATGGAAGACGTTAACCTCAGCCTCCATTGCCCAGCACCTCACTAGCGTTTTTATAACATTCTCGATGCGACCATCGAATGCAGAAACCTTGGCACCTAATTTTGCAAGCGCAACGGTGTGAATGCCTTCAAAACAGCCAACTTCTAAGACCTGCTTATTAGCTAACTTATATCGATGGTTTAACTCAACAATACGCCGGTCTGGAATGATTTGTGGTTCATTTCGCTTTTTTGATGAATATGGTTTACCAAACATTCTACCCTTTTCATCAACAATATATGCTGCCCAGGGAAGTAGCTCGTTTAAAAACGCCAATTCATCATCCGATAGTTCTTTAAGCTTGGGTATTTCAGTATTGTGCTCAAGTGTGTGAGGCAATTTTGAATTCAATTTTTTACAGATACCGGTTCTATTTAAAATTTCCTTAAATCTCACTTGTAGTACTCCACATTTCCTATTGACGCCAAGCGATGATGAATAGTGCGCAAAAATGCAATATGTAATTGTAAAGACTGGCCACAAAGGGACAAAGGTGTCCTCAACACACTCTTCGACTCTGACTGTTGTATACAGCTTGCATCGTAAAGGAGATTATCGTTATCTGCCAGTATTTAGTATATTTTTGATTAACACTAATCTTAGTAAGTGCTTGCTCATGATAGTAATTGAGCGATCCACAGCTTTTACTATAAAACCGAAATCTGTTTAGTATTAATATTCGGCAATATGTATCTTCCATAGCCAAGTATTTTATAAATTGAAATAATAGAATTCCATGTTGATCCCTGTCCAAAAAAAATGGTTGTGTTGAAAATAGAATTTTCTGGGCAGTTTAAGCTAAGGAGATTTATGATAAAGAAATGACGTTATTCACAGGTACAGATTATCTGATTTTTGAAAGAAGCCGAGAGTGGTATCCCAGTTTCTGAGCTGTGGCACGAGAAACGGTTTTGGACGCTGAACATTCTGGATGATTTCAACCTCGAAGGATTGATCATTGACGTTGATTTCTGACTGCTAAAGGTGTGGGCCGTACGCAGCCTTAACCAGGTTATAACGTCGTGTGGAAAACCTGAGATGACAAGCGTGTATAAAGGCCCAAATTG
>JAPKEA010000538.1 GCA_028822275.1 Planktomarina sp.
TTGCCCCTTTTACTATGTTTGGTTCTATGGCTATGAACATTGCATTGATGGGTCCTCCTGGTACTGGAAAATCTACACTCGCTAAAAAAATAGGCAATTTCGCTTATGCAGTGGGGTGGCTTACAGCTAATGATCCTATTTTGCCATTGCCATCCGAGTTAATTTCAGACGTACGCGGCGAAACGGCTACTAATACGAGAGATGTCTTGAATGCTTCTTTAGGAAGATTGTTATTTATTGACGAAGCTTATGCGCTGACACCCAAAGGTGATGCCGCGGGTAAAGAATTTGCCGATGAGATAACAGAATTCTTAACCAATCACAAAGGTATGATCATGGTTATGGTCGCAGGCTATGTCGAGGAAATGACAAATGACTTTTTCACATCGAATGTTGGTCTTCCAAGAAGATTCCCTACAAGGATTATTCTTGGTAAAAAGACTCCAAGAGCCTGCTTCAACGCATTTATGTTTAAAGTCACTGAGAAATTAGGCATGGACAACATTGGCGCTTTGAATATCAGGGGGTTTAAAGATAAACAATGCCCTTTCTTTATGGAACAGGCTGCTTTGTGGTTGCCTGTCTTTCATTTATTACTCGGCGAACGATTTGAGGAAGATGAAGAGTCAGGGGCCTGGATTCAACAAGAAGATGATCCAGTTAATCTCATGTCTTATTACTATGCAGATATCGAACTCATATCGGAAATATATGTCCGTTATCTTATGTCTGAAGGTCTTTTCGCCAAACAATCTTTTGGTGACTCTTTGGGGTTAGATGCTGGCGGTACTGTTTCCAATAGAGACCCTTTCCAGAAATCAAATTTGATAAAAAATGTATTGAATGATTGGTTGAATACAAGAACAGGTGAAAATACAAGAGTCGAAGCTGTTTCAGTTTCGGGACCACGTGGTAAGCCGCTTTACTATTTCGTTTATTGGAATGTGGATACGGGTGTCGAGGATTCACAATTTGAGATCGACCGATTAAAACCGTTTGTTAACTATCAAATTAACAAAAACAATCCAAAAGAAACACTGCAGTTGGCACAAGATTTATTGGATGAGAGGATATGCATGTGGCCATATTCGGGCGATGGTGGTAAAAAAGTATTACTCGGATGTCCAGCCTCTGAAGTTTCCATTTCTTTTGAAGCTTTGGATCCAGACGGAGGGGAAAAAGCCAGCAATGGGACTTTTAAGTGGAATGTTACCAAAGAACAGATCCTATCGCGCTTAGGGGACAGAAACTCCGTAAGCGCGGCTCCATTAAAAGATCATAGAAAAGAATTTCTCAAACTCAAGAAAATCAAAGAGCAACATAAAGCCCAAATGAAGAAATTAGAGGACGAAATGAACAAAGAGCTGACTAAAATCGGTGATGGCCAATTATCGCAAGCCGTAGGCGAAGAAATTGACCTCAGAGACAAACTAGTTGCTATTCAACGTCATCTAAATCAAAATAATTCACAAGAAGATGAAATCAACAGCTTGAGGAGAAGACTGAATCTTGCTGAAAGGAAGTTGACAGAGGCTAGGTCCAAAGCGCCCGCTTACGTACAACCACAACAAATTAATGTTGATGTTACTGGATTACAACAAAATTCGAGCGCAGGAGCAGTAGAAGCCGCTCTCAATGGACAACTCGCGATACTTCGGAACGAAATTAGTTTGCTCACCACTACAAATAGTCAATTGCAATCGGGCAGTGGGACAGACAATCAATTACAAAGAGAACGAATTGACCATCAAAAAGTACTACTTCGCGACAAAGAACGCCAGATGAAAGATTTACGCGAGTTTGCAGTAAAACTGAAGGGCAATCAAAAATGGAAGGCCCAAAAAAAAGTATTTGACCAGCGTATTAAAGGCAGGGGCAGCGTTTTGAGTACACCCCAATATAATTTATTTGTAAAAGCCTTTGACGCGTCCGACACGAACGGAGATGGAAAAGTTGACGTACAAGAGCTGTTCAAGGAAATTCAACGTGATCCCGCTCTTATGCGAGAAGTTTTCTCGCAAATCCCCGCTTTAAAAGGTTTAGATTTTGATGAAATACTAGACGGCAATGCGACAAATCTACGGCAGACAAAAAAATTCATTGAACTGTTTAATGAAATTGACGGAGCATCGGGTCGGGATTCAGACAAC
>JAPKEA010000093.1 GCA_028822275.1 Planktomarina sp.
TTTCTTGCCAGAGGCATTTAACGTAGGTCTAAATGAAATAGTTCCCGCCTTTGCTTTACGCCGCATCGGGCCCAGGCGTGGGGAACGCAACAGACAGTGGCGCGATTCCTTATTATGAAAATTACGTTCCTTCTAAACGGAGAACCTGTTTGTGCCGCTGTCAAAACAGGCACTGAAACGCTGCTGGATTTCTTGCGTGAAAATCAGACGCTTTGCGGCACCAAAGAAGGCTGCAATGAAGGTGATTGCGGTGCTTGCTCTGTCGTAGTTACTGATAGACAAGGCCGTGCGCAGGCTGTGAATTCATGTATCATGTTTTTGCCACAGCTACAGGGTCGAGCGGTTCGAACCGTTGAAGGCATTTCCGGACCGGCTGGCGATTTGCACCCAGTTCAATCAGCAATGATAGAACACCACGGAGCACAATGCGGATTTTGCACACCAGGTTTCATAACGTCTATGGCCGCGGCGCATACAAACGGCACCCGAGATCACGATACAGCACTGGCCGGCAATTTATGTCGCTGTACAGGTTACGCACCCATTATACGCGCTGCAAAAGCGGTAGAGGATGCGCCGATCCCAGTTTGGATGCACGACAATACGCCTCCCAGCGCAATCGCAAGTAACGATACCGTTTTTTGTCCCACAAACACGGATCAGCTGGCAGACTGGTTCATGACTAACCCAGAGGCCACACTTGTCTCAGGGGGCACTGACGTTGGGCTTTGGGTTACCAAACATCACGCAAAACTCTCTAAAATAGCATTTTTGGGACATGTTGCCGACCTTTCTAAAATTTCAGAGAACTACCAGTTTTGGCGCGTGGGCGCGGCGGCGACCATCACCGACTTCATGGATGCAATAAAAAGCGAATATCCGTCATTTCACAAAATGCTTACCCGCTACGGTAGTCCCCAAGTACGCAATGCAGCAACGTTGGGCGGGAATGTGGCCAATGGATCCCCTATTGGAGACGCCCCCCCCGCTTTGATTTCTCTCGGAGCAAAGTTGGTTTTACGAAGAGGCAATGATCGTCGGGTCATACCTCTTGAAGATTTCTTCATTGCCTATGGCAAGCAGGATCGTCTTGTTGGCGAATTTGTTGAGGCCATTGAGGTGCCCAAAGGGCAGTCCGCCCTGCGGTGCTACAAATTATCGAAACGGTTTGATCAAGATATTTCGGCAGTTTGTGGATGTCTAAATGTTTTGATCGAAGCAGGCTTAGTGACACAGGCACGGTTAACTTTTGGCGGAATGGCAGGTATTCCGGCACGTGCTAAAAAGGCAGAAGCTGCTTTGATTGGGCAGAAATGGTCTCTAGGCACTATCCATGCAGCCAAGGCTGCCATGGCCGACGATTTCAACCCATTGTCTGATATGCGTGCAAGTGCTGAATACAGAGCGGCTGTAGCCAAAAACATGCTAGAACGCTATTTTTACGACCTCGAAGGCATAAACGTCAATGTCCGTGAGGTGATAGCATGACACCTAAAAAACACCCAAAGCATGACGCAGCTCACCAGCATGTCACTGGCGAAGCGCGCTATATTGATGATATTCCAACACCAAAGGGTACACTTCATTTGGCGTTTGGCCTCTCGGATTGTGCCGCTGGTGAAATACTATCAGTTGACCTAAAACCAGTGCATTCATCATCTGGTGTACGCATGGTTTTACAAGCCTCAGATCTTCCCTACCTAAATGATGTCTCGCCGTCCGCCCACGATGAACCCTTATTAGCAGAGGGTCATGTTCATTACGCCGGACAACCCATTTTTATAGTTGTTGCAGACAGTCATCTTGAAGCGCGTAAGGCTGCTCAATTGGCAAAAATTGAAATTGCACGCCGCCCTGCAATATTGACGATAGATCAAGCGATGGAAGCCAACAGCCGGTTTGAGGATGGACCAAGAATTTATATGAAAGGCACTCTAACCAGCGCAATGCCAAAAGCAGAAAAGCATCTTAGTGGGCAGTTCGACATCGGAGGACAAGAGCACTTTTATTTGGAGGGCCAAGCCGCCCTCGCCCTCCCTGGCGACCAAGATGACATGGTCATTCATGCTTCAAGCCAACATCCAACAGAAATTCAACACAAAGTGGCTGAAGCCCTGAACATCCCACAGCACGCAGTTCGCGTCGAAGTTCGACGTATGGGTGGCGCATTTGGCGGCAAGGAGAGCCAAGGCAACGCGTTGGCTGTCGCTTGTGCCATCGCAGCGCTTAAAACTCGAAGACCCTGCAAAATGCGTTACGATCGGGATGATGATTTCATTATTACCGGCAAACGCCATGATTGCAGAATTGCCTATAAAGTAGGCTTCGCTGCGACCGGTCGCATCGAAGCAATCGATTTCACGCATTATTTCAGATGCGGTTGGGCACAAGATCTATCACTCCCGGTCGCAGACCGCGCCATGCTGCATGCCGACAATGCCTATAATCTTCCAAATGTTCGTATCACGTCACACCGCTTGAAAACCAATACTCAAAGCGCCACAGCCTTTCGCGGCTTTGGAGGCCCTCAGGGTATCTTGGGGATTGAAAGGGTAATCGATCACATCTCCCACAAACTGGATCTAGATCCAGTTCAAGTGCGCAAGGCCAATTTTTATCCAGAAATGGGATCTAATAAATCTGCTAAAACACCCTACGGTATGGATGTAACGGATTTCATCCTTGGCGATATGACACAAAATCTGCTGGAGAGCAGCGGCTATAATGATCGCCGTTCATCCATAGCGCAGTGGAACGCCTCAAATCCCTATCTAAAACGCGGTATCGCCTTTAGTCCGGTTAAGTTTGGAATTTCCTTCACTCTGACTCACCTCAATCAGGCCGGGGCTTTGGTGCAAATTTATGCAGATGGTTCAGTTTTGATTAATCACGGCGGGACAGAAATGGGTCAAGGCTTGTTTCAAAAGGTTTCCCAAGTTGCAGCACGCGCGTTGGGCGTACCACAGGACTTCATTCGTGCTAGTGCGACAGATACAAGCAAGGTTCCCAATACATCTGCCACAGCCGCAAGTTCTGGTGCAGACCTCAATGGAATGGCCGTATTTGCCGCCTGCAGCACGCTGCGTGACCGTATTGCGAACCATTTAGCACAAAGTTATGATTGCTCCCCGACAGAGGTGATCTTTGTCGATGGGAAGATCACAGGGCCAGGGTTTAAGGTTGATTGGGCAGAAGCAACTAAATCAACATATGAAAACCGAATTTCACTATCATCTACTGGATTTTATAAAACCCCTGATATTAAATGGGACCGGATCAAAGGCCAAGGGAGACCCTTTCTTTACTTTTCATATGGCGCAGCAATAACCGAAGTCGTAGTCGATGTCTTAACGGGGGAAAACCGTATCTTGCGCTGTGATATTTTGCACGATTGTGGCGCATCTTTAAACCCAGATCTCGATGTTGGTCAAATTGAAGGCGCGTTTGTTCAGGGAGCAGGTTGGCTTACAACTGAAGAATTAGTTTGGGATAATCAGGGCATTCTGAAAACACATGCACCCTCAACCTACAAAATCCCAGCCTGCTCAGACCGACCAGATATTTTCAATATATCACTTTGGGGCGCTGAAAACCCAGAAGCCACTGTTTATCGTTCAAAAGCGGTTGGAGAGCCTCCCCTTATGCACGGAATATCAGCCTATTTAGCACTATCGAATGCTGTCTCTGCTTGTGGAGATGCCTACCCTGACTTACAGGCTCCGGCCACATCTGAAGAAATATTCAACGCAATTGCGCGTTCGAAAAGGCCCAAGGCATGAGTTTCAATACAGGCGAGATAAATTTAGCAATTGCTCAACATGGCACAGTTTACCGTATAGTCATCGTCGCCATACGAGGATCATCTCCAAGGGAAGTCGGCGCCTCCATGTTGCTTTGGCCCGGTGGACAAAGTGGCAGCATCGGCGGCGGTGCACTCGAATTCCAAGCCACACAAGCCTTAGAGATTGGACTTCGCAAGTACCCTTTGGGACCAGAACTGGGTCAGTGCTGTGGCGGGCATGTTTCATTGGTTACCGAGCGATTTGATAAACCAGTTACAAAAAGCTCGTATTTTGTACGCCAATTCAGCGGTACATCTGGTCAGCCACTCGAGATGGTAAGGATGCAAAAATCTATTCGCAACGGATCTGTGCAACCCGTGCTGATGCATGGCGATGGCTGGCTGGCAGAACCTATCAATCTGCCAGCACAGCCCTTATGGATTTGGGGCGCAGGACATGTGGGCCGCTCCGTAGTGGAAATTGTCAAACATCTGCCAGATTTTGAAATAACATGGGTCGATACCTCCAAGGAAAGGTATCCAAGTGAGATACCAGAAGGTGTTACAGCCGTTCCAACGGCAGAGCCTGCTTTACTAATGGCTCACGCCCCAACGCATGCACTACATTTGATCTTCACCTATTCCCACGCCATGGACTTAGCCCTCTGTAATGCCGCTCTTTTACGTGGGTTTGACTATTGCGGCCTCATTGGATCCGCCAGTAAATGGGCGCGATTTCGAGCTCGGTTAGGAACTTTGGGACATACTCCAAGCAAAATAGGTGAAATTACCTGCCCAATTGGCGATCCAAGCTTAGGGAAACAACCAATTTCGATTGCGATTGGTGTCACACAAGCTTTATTAACACGCCATAATATTGCCTCTGCCAAAAGGAGCATTCAATCGTGAACCACCCACTTCTCAAGCTGCAAGGCCTTACTAAAGCGTATCCCGGCGTTATCGCAAATGATGACGTAAGCTTGAATATTGGTGCTGGTGAAATCCACGCTCTGCTGGGCGAGAATGGCGCAGGCAAGTCAACTCTGGTCAAAATAATTTATGGCCTCGTGCGCCCTGACCATGGTAAAATGGTATTAAGAGGTGAGATTTTTTCACCGTCTGAGCCACGTTCCGCGCGGGCCTCTGGTGTAGCCATGGTTTTCCAACACTTTAGCCTTTTTGAGGCTTTAAGTGTTGCAGAGAATATCGCTTTGGGCATGGAGAACCCTCCCAAATCAGGTGCACTGTCCCAGAAAATCACTACGGTTTCAAATGCTTATGGACTTCCTTTAGACCCTCAAAGATTGGTTGGTGATCTCTCAGCAGGCGAACGCCAGCGCGTCGAAATCATTCGCTGCCTATTACAAGACCCCAAATTGCTTATTATGGATGAGCCCACCAGCGTGTTGACCCCCCAAGAGGTGTTCACATTGTTTACAACACTTCGAAAGCTTAAGTCTGAGGGCACATCTATTCTTTATATTTCACACAAACTTGAGGAAATTAGAGAACTGTGCGAAACGGCCTCCATCTTACGTGGTGGTAAAAAGGTTGCCACATGCGATCCCCGTGAGAAATCAGCTCGTGAGTTGGCTGAGATGATGGTGGGTGGAACTATTAATTCTGCTAAAGCCAGTTCCACAGAGATAGGAGAGACTACCCTTAAGGTTTCTGAATTATCTTTGCCACCACAATCTGCCTTTGGAACAAGCCTGAAAAGCATATCTTTCAATCTTCATAAAGGCGAAGTTTTAGGTATTGGTGGCGTTGCGGGTAACGGTCAAGATGAGCTTTTAGCCTGTCTGTCCGGTGAGGTCTTAAGCGGGCACGATACGATTCTTTTAAACGGCACTGGTATTGGTCATCTAAACCCCAATGCCCGGCGTGCTTTGGGTTTACTTGCGGCCCCTGAAGAGCGTCTTGGCCATGCCGCAGCACCTGATATGAACCTAATCCAAAATACAATGCTGACAGCGATGGTACGCCAAAAGCTGTCGAAGAACGGATTTTTAAATTGGGCAAAGGCAAAGGTTTTTGCGCAACAAATTATTACCAAGTTTGATGTGCGGGCACCTAGTGCACAGTCAGCAGCACGCTCTCTTTCAGGTGGAAACCTTCAAAAATTTGTAATTGGCCGTGAAGTTTTGCAAGATCCAGATGTCCTCATCGTAAATCAACCAACTTGGGGTGTGGATGCCGCCGCCGCAGCCTCGATTCGCCAAGCCTTGTTAGATCTGGCAGCCAAGGGTGCCGCCGTGGTAGTCATCAGCCAAGACCTGGATGAATTGATGGAAATTTCAACACGGTTCGCCGTCCTAAATACTGGCAAACTCTCAGAGGCGCTGCCAATGGCAGATCTTAGTCTCGATGAAATTGGGTTACTTTTGGGAGGTGCCGATGCTGCGGCTTGAAAAACGCCCTAATCCCTCACAATTGTGGGGATATCTTGCACCTGTTCTGGCTGTTATAGCAACGATGATCGGAGGCGGATTTATGTTCGCTTTATTGGGTAAAGATCCATTTGAAGCTATCCGAACTATTTTTTATGATCCCCTTTTCTCCGAATTTTCATGGTATTATCGGCCTCAGCTTTTGGTTAAAGGAGCGCCATTGGTGTTGATCGCGATTGGTCTGTCCATGGGGTTTCGCGCTGGCATTTGGAATATCGGTGCGGAAGGGCAATATATTATTGGTGCTATTTGTGGCGCAGGCATTGCGCTGGCGCTTTATCCTGCCGAAAGCATATTTATCTTTCCAGCAATGGTCTTTTTCGGCGCATTAGGTGGCTTTGCTTGGGCAATGATCCCAGCCCTTTTGAAAACAAAATTTGGCACAAATGAAATTCTGGTTAGCCTCATGTTGGTCTATGTAGCCGAGCAGTTATTAGCATCAATGTCACTAGGCTTGATGAAAAATCCGGACGGGTTTGGATTTCCTGGCTCACGTAATTTACAACAATATCCGAGTGCTCATAATGCCGAAATTATAGCAGGTTCCGGCGTTCACATGGGTGTCATTTTTGCGCTGATTGCTGTGATATTTGCATATATTTTATTAGCGCGTCATCAATTGGGTTTTAATATTCGACTAACAGGCGAAAGTCCAAAGGCTGCGCGGTTTGCCGGGGTAAACCCACAACGATTAGTCATCTTTTGTCTCGGCCTTAGCGGCGCCCTAGCAGGCCTTGCAGGGCTGTTCGAAATCGCAGGGCCCAGCGGTCAGGTCAGTATTGATTTCAACGTGGGCTATGGCTTCACCGCGATCATCGTCGCTTTTTTGGGACGTCTCAATCCGTTTGGAATTATGCTGGCGGGGCTGTTGATGGCCCTGACCTACATTGGTGGTGAAATAGCGCAATCAAATCTGGGCCTCCCCTCTGCCGCCATTCAAGCCTTTCAAGGCATGCTTTTGTTTTTCTTACTTGCTGTTGATATGTTTACCAACTTCAAGATCAAATGGGCCTCAACAGGGGGACGGACATGAAGACCAACGTACGCATCCAGAGTATTGGAGATGGCCAGTAATGGATCTTTCAGCAATTAGCCTGACCCTGCTTGCGGCCTCTTTAATGGTTGCCTCAACGCCTATTCTTTTAGCTGCAATTGGAGAGTTGGTTGCAGAGAAAGCGGGTGTTTTGAACCTTGGCGTGGAGGGTATGATGATCATTGGCGCCATCTGTGGGTTTGCAGCGGCGGTGGTTACAGGATCACCAATGATCGGATTTTTGTGCGCAGCCTTGGGAGGCGCGGCTCTATCGCTGATCTTCGCTGTGCTGACACAGTATTTCCTGTCAAACCAAGTAGCTACTGGGCTTGCCCTTACATTGTTTGGCCTTGGCCTATCCGCCATGTTGGGTCAAAGCTACATCGGGATTAAACCGCCAGCCTCTGCCAAATTAGATTTACCCTTGATCAGCGATATACCTGTTTTGGGTCCTATCTTATTTTCGCATGACTTCACTGTGTACGCAGCTATTGCTTTGGTTGCGGGCGTATGGTGGTTCTTGAAATACACCCGCGGCGGGTTGATCTTGCGGGCTGTTGGAGAAAGTCATGAAGCAGCACATGCGTTAGGTTACAAAGTCGTGTGGGTGCGTATCTTGGCAATAATGTTTGGAGGTGCCTGCGCAGGACTTGGGGGGGCTGCACTGTCGCTTGTTCGCGTGCCTCAGTGGACTGAAGGTATGACGGCAGGATCTGGTTGGATAGCCCTAGCCATCGTTGTTTTTGCCAGTTGGAAACCAGCGCGCGTCCTGCTGGGGGCATACCTTTTTGGGGGGGTAGCTGTGCTACAGCTCAATCTTCAAGCAGCAGGCGTATCAATTCCTGTTGAGTATTTGTCTATGTCACCTTATCTTATAACTATCATTGTGCTGGTTGCGATGTCTGCTAATCGCTCAAAATCAGCACTCAATGCACCTGCGGCCCTTGGTCGTGTATTCCATGCCTCGCGATGAGGTATCTTTAACTGGGGGAAACCTGATGAATTTGAA
>JAPKEA010000539.1 GCA_028822275.1 Planktomarina sp.
ACAGGCCCACGTGATCCTAGAATTATTTCATGTCGAGACTGATCAATATCTAACGTCTTGTCTATTATCAGTCGAGCGCCTGCATGACGGCATAAACGTACCAAATCAATATCTAATTCATCGCGCCCATAATGCCCTGCGATATAGCCAGGAAGCATGCCTGTATAAGGCGCAGTTGGTCCGGGGTTAATCAGCGTCAACCGGGCGCCAGGCAATGGACGCATTCCCCAGGCTTTTAAAACCAGAGCATGGGCATGCCCACCACCAATCAAAACTAAATCACGTGTGTAAGGCAATGTTGTTTGCAAATTCTATCTCTTTTCTTAAACTAAAAAGTTAATTTTAACTTTTGATATTAAAATATATGATGAAATTTAGCTTTTTGAAATCCAGCCAAGGAGTAATGCAATTGAAACGCCAAACACCGTATGTGTTGCCGATGCTGAAAGGCTTGCAGCTCGCTGGCGCAGTGTTTTCCTCGCCATTAAGCCTGCGCCCTTTGCTGGCATAAAAAAACCACGGCACTACAACGCTGATTATGCCAAATATCTAAAACGCCAACAGATAGGACTGTAACGATAGCAATAGAAGTAGCAGGACCCACTAACATTAAACCCTCCAAGAAATTTTATTAAATGCTTCAAAAAATTTACATATAATGGATTTTAGTTAGTCTAATTAGCTCTTCGCTACAATTTAAATAATTGTTCCAGATGCCACTGCCGCAAATTCACATTCCATCCATTTGTCTAGAAATGTTATTTCCGGAGGGGTTAATCTCAGGCCTAATTTACTACGCCTCCAGATAATATCTTCGGCAGTGCGCGCGTATTCTTTTTGGACGAGCCATATTACTTCTTGAGCTGTTAAAGTAGCGCCAAAGCTTTGCCCTAAATCTTCTTTAGTTTTAGCATTACCTAAAAGTTTGAAGGCCTCAGTGCCATAGGCTTTGATTAGCCGTGTTGCCCAAGGCGTTGTTAAAAATTTATAATTCGATATTAGCTTTTGGGTGATCTCTACAACCCCGTCGACTGGAAAGTCACCACCAGGCAAGGCAGCACCTGCAGTCCAAGGTTTGGCCGCCTTTGGAAAGACAGTTGCAATTTTCTCCAGCGCAGTTTCTGCAAGCTTGCGGTAGGTGGTAATTTTGCCACCGAAGATGTTGAGCAAAGGTGCGCCCGTGGATGTGTCCATTTTCAGTACATAGTCTCGAGTTGCGGCCGCGGCTGTGCTGTCACCATCGTTATAAAGGGGGCGTACACCAGAATACGTGCTTAAAATATCTTTATTGCTGATTTGAACTTTCAGATATTTTGATACAAATTCAATTAGGTAGTTTTGTTCCTCCGGCGTGCATATTGGTTTAATGTTCAGGTCATTGTGATCCACATCTGTAGTGCCGATCAATGTGAAATCTGTTTCATATGGTATAGTAAACGCTATTCGCCCATCTTCCCCCTGAAAAAAATAGCATTTATCGTGATTGTAAAGCTTGTGGGTTATAATGTGACTACCGCGCACCAAACGCACGCCTTCATGTGTGTTGATCCTAACTGTCTTGCGGATGATATCTTCGACCCATGGGCCGCCTGCATTAACCAATAGCTTGGCACGCACTATTCGGCGATCGTGATTTTGGCTATTTTGAAGAGTGATATGCCAAATACCATCGACTTGTTTGGCTGATATTACTCTAGTACGCACATTTATGCGGGCGCCTCGGGCTTCGGCGTCACGGGCATTCAATACAACCAAGCGACTGTCTTCGATCCAGCAATCGGAATATTCATACGCTTTTTCAAAGTGATCGTATAATGGTTCACCCTCTGGCGTTCCGCTAAGTTTAAGCGCTGTTGTACCGTTTAAAATCTGACGACCACCAAGATTGTCGTATAAAAGCAAACCAAAACGGATGAGCCAAGCGGGGCGTCTGCCTTTCATCCAAGGCATAAGGATGCTTAAAAGTTTTGAGGTCGGCGTATCGCCCTCAAACCGCATATCTTTATGATATGGTAGGATGAACCGCATTGGCCAAGAAATATGTGGCATGGCCCTTAAAAGTGTTTCGCGTTCCAGTAAAGCTTCCCGGACGAGCCGCAGTTCCCAGTATTCTAAATATCTAAGGCCACCATGAAATAATT
>JAPKEA010000094.1 GCA_028822275.1 Planktomarina sp.
CAGAGACGGACTTTCGATGCAACCAGGCAAGGAAACTTTGGTGTGTGGAAAGGCAACTACATCATGCCCCATTTCCTTTAACGTCCGATAACGCTGGTAGCCTCTGCCGTAGGTATTTAGATCACCAATAAAGAGAATTTTACTCATATGCTCTTACTTTCTGTTTGTATTTTTGTATTTTTCATGTCTTGAGATTATCTTAAATTAACCCACCCGCTTCAGAAAAACAGTACACTCCTGCAGGAGTGGAGGGAGGTCGTGCCTGCGATTCTAGCACTTATCGCACGCTCCTACGGCTCTATAGGGGGCCTCATTTGTGAAATATACGGTTACAGTCTTGGGGTGCGGCCAAGCATTTTTTTTAGCTGCCAAATACCCCAATCACATATGCGCTTTCCGAGGAGTGTAAGCAGAATAACGTATATATAATAATAAAAAGATGAGTTAAATCCCAATTTATTCAACTCACGTACATAATTAAAAAAGAATCGCAGCCCTGCATTTCGATGTACCGCCAGACTATGATAAAAATATTTTGACATATCTTTTTTAATAAGTGCAGTTGAATTGATCTGGTGCGTCTTGTCTATGTAATCAGTGATAAGAGAAAAGCTTTTCAAAAAGTTAATTGATATATCAAGCGTAGGACTTCTTGGTACAAATACCTCATTTTCCCGATCAAACATGACATCACCCACATTATGCTCATGAGAGAGGTATTGCTGTGTAAAGGGCTCATCCAAATAAGCAGCCGGGTATCTGAGCACCACCTCTGCGAGCAGGTAGATTTGCATCAACAGCGTCCCGTCAAACTCGTTACTGTTAGCCAGATAAGGCTCTGCGTATTCACGGCGAATAGTGAACCCTGCGATATATACGCTCTTCCTAAAGAGCTCTTTATATGCATCAACTCCAGGCTTAAAGAATTTTGATTTTTTGAAATATCTAAACCGTTCCTTTTTTTGACTATCATGAATCATGTAATGGGATTTCAGGACATACCCTAGTTCTGAATGGTGATCAAGAAAATTTATTACCTTATCAAGCGCACCAGGAACAAATTCATCATCATCCCCCATAAACACTAGCCATGTGCCATTGGCACGCTTTACGAGTTCACAAAACGTATTGTCGTACCCAAGATTATTTGGGTTCTCGGAATACAGGATCGGGTATGGCTGTTGTGCCGCAAAGTCAGTTACTACTTGTCTGATTTCCTGCTGCCTTGGACTAGAGTCCTCACAAATAACAAGCTCTATCTCATCTGTTCGTTTGGTGTCTATGGTTTGCAAAAGCCTGTGAAGCGTCTCTGCGCGGTTGTAGCTTAAAATACAAATTGAAATAAAGGGATTGTTTTTCATATGTGAATTCAGATTATGTTTCTATCATTGATTAAATTGGTCGCGCAAAGTAATTTACCAAGCTTAACCTTTGTATAGGTCTTTATATATATCCAAATACTGACGAGCAATTTCATTCGCATCAAAACGAGCGATATTTTTAAATCCATTGGTAATCAATATTTCACGGTATTTATCATCATTTATAATGCGCCGAATACCAACTCTGATCTGCGGAATACTGTAAGGGTCCACTAAACACGCTGCATCACCTGCCACCTCTGGCATCGACAAAATATCGCTGGTTATTATCGGACGACCCACAGCATTAGCCTCCAATATTGGCATCCCAAATCCTTCATACGTCGAAACAAACGCAACGAGATCGCACAAATGGTATTTAGCCACTATTTCTACTTCTGATAGATTAAAACTATTACTAAAATCCATGTTAAAACGAGCAAGTGCTTCCGCCTGCTCTTGGGACAGCTTTCCAACAATCTCAAGTTTACAGGGTATGTCCTGTAGCGCCTCAATTAAGCGAAATAAGTTTTTATTCTCACTGGTACCAATGAGCAAAATATTTGGCTTGGCGGCATCAAATTTCTTTTTAAACGGGGCAAAGGCTGGAGAAATACACACCGGAACAACCCTGATTTTATTGGGATCGCATTTGATGCATTTTAACAGTTCTTCTTTTGTTGATTGAGAAATAACGGATATTAGTGCAACTCTTTTTTCCGCAATAACGTACCAAAATAAACGCAACAGATACCGCTTGATCCCAGTTGTATTATACATGAAAATGCAATCAAGCACGGTAAGTAATGTCTTGTCACGTTTCAAAAGGTAACTCAGAAAATGAACATCTCCTGTTATATGATTGACTTCACCTTGCCTAAATGCAGCTTCAAAAATATTATAAACCCTACGAAATAGCCCCATACTTTGAAATTTTGACGTTGCAACAACACATTCGACTTCTGTCGGCATGGCGGATCTAATGGCCTGAAATGTTCCTTCCACACTATAATTTATAGAATTTGGTTTTCGGTGAAAGAAAGTAACTTTCATGCCCGCTCCCTACTTAGTGATCTGCTAACGAAGTCATCCTTTATCTAGCCTTGTGTCGCCAACACCATCTGCCGCACCACATCCCGCATCATCGAACTTGCCGTCCAGCCGAGCCGCTCCTGCGCCTTGGCTGGATTCCCTCGTCCGACCCTGAGATCTGTGGGGCGCAGAAGGGTTGGGTCGCTTTCCACATGGTCGCGCCAATCGAGACCCACGAGACAGAAGGCTTCGGCGACGAAGTCTTCCAGACTACTAGTTTCCCCGGTGGAGATCACGTAATCCTCGGCACGATCCTGCTGCAGCATCCGCCACATGGCATCCACATACTCCGGCGCCCAACCCCAGTCCCGCTGTACGGCGAGGTTGCCCAGTTTGAGCCTTTCCTGCTGGCCTGCCGCAATGCGGCAGGCCGCACGCACGATCTTCTGGGTGACGAAACGCTCAGGACGCAACGGCGATTCGTGGTTAAACAGGATGCCCGAACAGGCATACAGGCCATAGGCCTCGCGGTAGTTGGCCACCTCCCAGAATGCCGCTGCCTTGGCCACGGCGTAGGGGCTGCGCGGACGGAAGGGTGTGCTCTCGTCTGCCGACAGGTCCCCGGTATCTCCGAAACACTCACTCGAACAGGCGCTGTAGAAACGAATATCCCGATCGAGGAAGCGGATACTTTCAAGCAAGTTGAGGGTGCCGACGGCGATGCTTTCCAGGGTTTCCACCGGCTGCTCAAAGGAAAGAGCCACCGAAGTTTGCCCCGCTAGGTTGTACACCTCGTCCGGACAGGCCTGGCTCAATACCTGGAGCACGCTCCGAAAATCGCTCAGCGCCATTGACAGCACCTGCACGCGCCCTCGGATGCCGAACTTGTCCAAGTTGGCGAAACCACTCATCTGGGCGTCGCGGGAGGTGCCAACCACTTTATAACCGCGGTCAAGCAGCAGCCTAGCAAGATAGGCGCCGTCTTGGCCGGAAATACCTAAAATGAGTGCTGTCTTCATCTTTTTACTCGTTAAAATCCATGGTTATGTAGGCATGCCTCTTAAGCCAATTATTTATTCCATCGCCTCCAAGAGAGCAGCACTACGAAAGCTTGGGCTGCACTCAAGAAGCTGTTCATACGTACCCTGCGCCACCACCTGGCCATTCTCCAGCTCTACAATGATGTCACAACTCCGCACGGTGGTGAGACGATGGGCAATCAACAGAATAGTGAGGTCGCTACCAAGCCCTTCGATGGCATCCATCACCAACTGTTCCGTGGCGTTGTCGAGGGCGCTGGTGGCCTCGTCAAACACGAGCACGCTGGCCTGCTTGTAGAGCGCGCGGGCGATGCCGATGCGCTGGCGTTGGCCACCACTAAGACGGATTCCACGCTCTCCTACAAAGGCGCTGTAGCCCTCTGGTCGGCTTTCAATAAAATCAGCAACCTGTGCTTGCCGTGCCGCCAGCTTCACACGATCCAGATCAATGGTCCCGGGAGGCACACCGAAGGCGATGTTTTCAGCCAACGTAGTGTCAGCCAGATAAATGCTTTGAGGTACATGGGCGATGGTTCGCTGCCAAGCTCTGAGACGATCCTCTTTGACGGGCTCACCATCAACTAAAAGCGCCCCCTTGGTGGGTGTCAGTAGCCCCATTAGCAGATCCAGCGCCGTACTCTTACCACTGCCGGTGCTCCCGACAAAGCCAACCCTGGCGCCTTTGGGAATTGTCAGGTTGATACCACCTAGCACACAAGGACCGTCGCTGATGTAACGGAAGCGCACGGCATCGAAGCGAATGGCATCATGAAAGGGCAGCGCCGCAGGAGCGGGTTGTAGCACCTCCTCCGGCAGGAGCTGATCTAGCAGCTCGATAGTATCGGCCAGTGAGGTGTAACTGCCGGCAATGCTCGCCCAGGCGCTATAGATATTCTGCAGGGCTGGAATTAAACGTTGCGCACCGAGCGCTAGCGCACCGAGCACTGGCAGGGCGGTGGCGACACCCCCGTCCTGACGACTAAGAATATAGGCCAAAACGGCAATCAGCACTATGCCCAAGGCTTCCATGGCGGGGCGTGGACTTGCGCTAATAAAGACATTGCTACCCTGCGCCCGTCGCAAGGGACGGTCTGCCTGCTGGTAGATATCGCAGTAAACTGGCTGCGTCCCGTCTAGCAACACATCGCGAATGCCGCCCAGCCCTTCTTGCAGGGCTTTGATCACTTGGGTTTGTTCGTAGGCGATACGCTGGCTGTTGCGATGCAATCGTCGGCGGGACATCCAGGTGATCAGCGCGTAACTGGCACCGAAACCGACAGCTGCCACCGAGGCCACCATCGGATCAATGGCGATCAAGGCGATCGTTACAACCACCAGCAATACGATTGAACTGGCTAGCGTCAGCAACGGCAGCAGCACCCCAAACACTACGCCGTTAACCTTGTTGGTGATACCGCTGATCACCTCGCTGCTGTTACGAGCAACATGCACCCGGTAAGGCTGGTAGAGGGTGCGACGATACACTTCAATGCCAAGGTCTGCACCGCTGGAAAAGGCAATACGAGTGCTGACCCACAATAAAAAAATGCGGATTGCTCCGGCTATCAGGGCTGCCGCGACAAACACGCCAGTGAGGGGTAACACCAACTGATCGGCCGAGGTAATGCCCCATGCCAGCACCACATCTGCGACTATAGGGTAATTGAACACCTCCTCAGGTGCAGTGAGTATTCCGATAAAGGGCGGTACGGCACCCAAACTGACCACTTCCGCAAAAGAACTGATCAGCATCAACCCCGTTAATAACCAGAATTGACGTTGGCGACGTCGACTGAGGTGACTCCAGAGGCGTTTAATCAAATTTGGAAGAGTGGAGGGCATTTGAAAGCTCAAGGTTTAAAGACCGGTGCAAGGTGTAAGTTAAAGTGAAGACAAAGCAATGCTCAAGGAGTAAGGTGCCATACCATTACCTCTTTTAGAACGCCGCCAATTCTGTATTTGGGCGCATAACCAAGCAAGGCATTTGCTTTGGACATGTCAACTAAAGAGTGACGCACATTTCCTGCACGAAAGTCGCGATAAATCGGTTTTTCGCTCGCAACAACAAAAAATCGAGAAACGCTACCGCCCTACCCGGTAACTTATGGTATTTGCAGCCACCAAGTAATCTATATTAATCATCAACTTAGCTTGTACTATTATGAATCGACATTTTAGCACAAAAAAATACTTTTGCTCGCATTGTCAAGAAAAATTAATCAACTTTTTGGACTTGTGCATTGGTGACGATGCGGGCATTTGTTGATTTAAAAAAACTATTAATACTATGGATCTTTGTTGACCATCTGGCGACTGAATACAGCTTTAGGCCATTGGATGGCCCCTCTAATGCACTGACACTGCGGCCTGATTGCGGTGAGCCCTTCGAACTGGCACTCGTTGACATTAGCCCTTAACGCAGTTTAATTTGTGCATTAAAGGCTTCCGGTATTTTAATGGGACCATAAAACGCTTCCTTTTGTAAAAAACATAATGATATTCATATAGGCCTATACGCCCCTTTGATAGCTACCATCTTGCACATGCCTACACCATTCTTGATTACATAAGTACCATTGCACAGTTTTTTTGATGCCACTTTCAAATGTTTCGATTGGCTTCCAATTAAGATCTTTATCAATCTTGCTAGCGTCAATAGCGTAGCGTACATCATGCCCTGCACGATCTGCCACAAAACTAATGAGATCTTTATAAGATTTAATACCCTCTGGCTTGTGCGGTGCTAACTCTTCTAGTAATTCGCAGATAGTGTGCACAACTTCAATATTTTTCTTTTCGTTATGACCGCCGATATTGTAGGTTTCAGCCCTTTTTCCTGTGGTCGCCACCAATACTAACGCTCTTGCGTGATCTTCAACATACAGCCAATCTCTGATCTGATGACCCTTCCCGTAAACTGGCAAAGGTTTACCTTGTAGGGCGTTTAATATCACGAGTGGAATCAATTTTTCAGGAAAATGAAAGGGACCATAGTTATTGGAACAGTTGGTCACAATAGTCGGAAAATTATAGGTTCGGTTCCACGCCCTCACTAAATGGTCAGAGCTTGCTTTTGATGCTGAATATGGGGAGCTAGGCGCATAAGATGTGGTTTCGGTGAACAACGGGAGCCCTTGTCGCTGGTCTGGAGTCCCGACTACATTACCTGCCACTGGGTCTGCGCTACCTTCCTGTGGGTTGGGTTTTAATCCAACAGTTAAATATTCATCTGGATGAGGCAAATCCCCATACACTTCATCCGTGGAAATATGATGAAAACGGAAATCTGCTTTCTTCTCTGTTTCTAATTGTGCCCAATACATTCTAGCTTGTTCGAGTAGATTATATGTGCCCACGATGTTAGTTTGAATAAACTCACCTGGGCCGTCAATACTGCGGTCGACATGCGATTCAGCAGCCAGATGCATGATAATGTCTGGCTGATATTGCTTGAGCACTCTCGCTATTTCTTTAGCATCACAAATGTCCACTTTTTCAAAATGATAGTGTGGATTATCGCTTATTGAACTTAGTGATTCTAGGTTACCCGCATAGGTGAGTTTGTCGACATTGATCACGATGTGGTTGGTGTCATTAATCAGATGACGAATAACCGCTGAGCCGATAAAGCCCGCCCCCCCGGTAACAATAATGACTCTCATGATACCTTGCCCTGTAGATCTATTACGCACTGTTTCAGGCTATCTTTCCAATAAGGTGTAGCCACAGAATACGTTTGTTTTATTTTAGCTTTATTCAGTACGCTGTAATGAGGGCGTTTTGCTGGCGTTGGGTAGTCTTTGGTTTCAATGGCGTTAACATGGCATTGAATATTAGCTAATTCAAAGATGGCTTTTGCAAAGTCATACCAACTACAAACGCCTTCATTACTAAAATGAACAATGCTTGTAGTGAAATCTACGTGCTTAAAATTTCGACCTTGAACAATATTCATAATGGCTTTAGCTAAGTCTTTGGCATAGGTCGGGGTACCCACTTGGTCGAAAATGACATTTAAACTATCACGCTCTTGCCCTAATTTGAGTATAGTTTTGACAAAATTATTACCATATTCTGAATACACCCAACTTGTACGAATAATGATCGCATTATTTTTAAGTATATTTCGTATGGCTTGTTCACCACTGAGTTTAGTTTGGCCATAGACGCCTTGTGGTTCAACACTATCTGTTTCGAGATATGGTCGATACTGCCTACCGTTAAACACATAGTCGGTTGAGATATGAATGAGTTTGGTATTATGCTGTTTGGCAATATTGGAGAGTTTCTGCACGGCGATATGATTAATTTGGTTTGCTAATTCAGGTTCCGATTCTGCCTTATCAACCGCGGTATGAGCAGCGCAGTTAATAATAACATGAAAGGTTTGGTGTTCAAAAAAATCAGTTATACTGGTTTCATTGCTTAAATCGAGTTGTTGACGATTAGCAAAGACAAATTCGCAGTCAGGATAGTCTGTGGCAATCGTTTTAATTGATTGACCTAGCTGGCCCGCACTGCCAGTAACTAAAATGGTTTGAGGCTTAGTCATAGTAATTATTACTGTAATCGAAATAGTCTTTCATTTCGCTAAGACTTGGTTGTCGGATGTCTTTCTCTGATAACTGTAACTGTCGCTTAGTCAACTGCCAATCAATATTTAGATCGATGTCATCGAATGCTAGGCCACGATCACACTCAGGTGAATAGTAATTATCGACTTTATAGGCAAATGTCGCAGTATTAGTAAGAACTACAAAACCAGGAGCAAAACCACGAGGTCTGAACATATGTTTTTTATTATTACCAGATAATTCTACCGC
>JAPKEA010000095.1 GCA_028822275.1 Planktomarina sp.
AAGCGAAGACCGTCCGCCGCACAACGGGCGTCGGCTGCGGTCAGCGCATCGCTCATACATGTGCCATGATCGTGCTGCGCAAATCCTAAAGAGCCGTTTTCCACATTTAATTTTTTTGATTGACTTGTCATGTTATTACATTTCGTCTATGTGAGGTGTAATGTTATACAATCACATAGAGATTTCAATGTCCAGAAAGCTTTTCGCCCTATCGTTAACTGCCACTTTAATGGGGGGTGCTGCCTACGCGGACACGCCGCAGGTCGCTGTGGATATCGCACCCGTCCATTCCTTAGTAGCGCGGGTTATGGATGGTATCGGCAAACCTGATTTGATTATTCAGCCAGGTGCAAGCCCACACGAATATAGCCTACGCCCATCTGAGGCCTCGGCTTTACAGGCCGCGGATCTTGTGTTTTGGATCGGGCCCGATTTAACGCCTTGGCTGACAGATACGATTGGAACACTGGCATCGGATGCAGTTGTAACTGAATTGATGGAAGCAGATGGCACGATCGAACTAGAGTTCAGGGAAGGTGCGTTGTTTGAAGCCCATGACCACGATGACCACGGTGATGACGACGATCATGACGACCATGGTGATGACGACGATCATGACGACCATGGTGATGACGACGATCATGACGAAGCTGAGAGTGGGCATGAAGGCCATGATCACGGCGCGCATGACCCACACGCATGGTTGTCACCAAAAAATGCAATGAACTGGCTGAACGTGATCGCAGGTCAGCTTTCCGCCGTTGACCCTGACAACGCAGGTGCTTATTTTGCGAATGCCGCAGCAGGCCGCACAGAGATCAAAACCTTGATTGGTGAGGTCACAGCGACTCTTGATCCTGTTCGTGGTGGTCAATTCATCGTATTTCATGATGCGTATCAGTATTTCGAAATGGATTTTGATTTCCCAGCATCAGGCGCAATCTCCATCAGCGATGCGTCTGATCCAAGCCCAGCGCGGATAGCAAAAATCCAAGCTCGGATCGCTGAGCAAGGCATTGATTGCGTCCTGGCTGAACCTCAGTTTAATCCGGGTCTTGTTGCGACAGTTCTCGATGGGACCGATGCGCAGACGGGTATTCTTGATCCGCTTGGTTCTGATCTGGAGCTGGGTCCAGCATTTTACCCTCAACTGATCCGAAACCTGTCAAACGTTCTTGCAGACTGCATGTAAGTACCGCTACTCTGTAAAAACATGAATACAAATGGATCACAAGTACGCCCCGTCTCGCATAAATTTTGGGCCTTAATATTCGTTATGATGTGCCTTGGTGAACCCACCAAGGCACATCCTCATGTCTTCGTTGATGCGGGCACCGGCTTTATTTTTGGAACTGATGGGCAATTAGAGGCGCTGCACATTTCATGGACTTACGATGAATTTACAACGCTTGTTCTGTTTGAATCCCTAGATTTGGATCAGGATGGAGACGGTCAATTTAATGATGCTGACCGCGCCGCAATAATAGAGGGTGAAACTAAATGGGGCCACACATATAAAGGTGATGTCTACCTTGAGCTTGCAGGCCAGGACTATCCACTGGGACGCCCCGAAGCCGCTGCTGTTAGTCTTAACGGCAACCAGGTAGAAATCTCATTTAATCTTCCATTGTCGCAACCTGTAAGGATTGACAATGCACCGGTATTCCTGCGTCTTTATGATCCATTTTTTTACTACGCCTACTCCATTGCGCCCCCGACAGCCCACACCAATCTGCCTGAAGATTGTCAGGTGCAGATTGTATCGTTTGAGCCAAACGCCGCAGAAAGCGCATTGCAAGAAACGCTGGCGGCACTGGGGCGTGAAGATATACCCTCGCTAGAAAATGTCGGACGCCTCTTCTCTGATGAGGTGCAGTTGACATGTGGTTAAGGACGGGGGCTATTTTTCTGTGTATTTTGGTTATCGGTGTCGCCGCCTGGGGCATTGTACCGTGGTTTGAAATCCAACGATGGGCCGCCACTGAACAACGTATGTTCCAGAATGTGATGGCTCGTGCGCTTAGAGGTATTCAAGCCAACGATCCACGTGCCATCTGGACATTGTGTAGTGCAACTGCCGCATATGGGTTCTTCCACGCCCTTGGACCGGGACATGGGAAAGTGCTAATCGGAGGAGCCGCGCTAGCCAGTGACGCCACACTAAAACGGTTGAGCATACTGACGGTTCTATCCAGTCTGGCACAGGCCGCGACGGCCATCTTTTTGGTTGGCGGTCTCTACTTTCTTCTACAAATAGGGTCCGCTGATTTAGCTAACATCACAGAGACTTGGCTCGCTCCCACAAGTTATTTAGCAATTGCCATGATCGGGGCTGTTTTAATATTTCGTGGCTCACGCAGTTGGTATTCAATGTCACAGGCCAAGCAGATCACAGACGGCTGCTTTGGCCACGCGCATGGCCCGAGTGTCAATGACGTGGCGACACTTACATCTACACACGACGCTGTCGCTTTGATCGTCAGTATTGCGCTGAGACCCTGTACTGGCGCTCTATTTGTACTGCTGATCGCTGCTCGGTTTGATGCTTTTGCAGTTGGATGCCTTGCCGTGATCACGATGGGCCTTGGGACTGCTGCTTTTAACCTGATAATTGCCACCTCCAGCGTCGTCGCTCGGCGGTTGGCTGGTCTCGGTGCGCGGGATTATCAAGGCTTGCAAGTCATCTCGGCAACGCTGCATTTGACTGGTGGGATCCTGATCGTCACCATCAGCATCGGTATGTTGTTGCCCTACTTGGGTTAAAAAATCTTGACTATCGATATATTGATATGTCGTCATATCAAACAATAAAAGTTAGAGTAAAACGATCAATACGATAGTCACAAACGATACCCACTTACCACTTACCCTGCTGACAGGTTTTCTTGGTGCTGGAAAAACAACACTTCTCAATAAGATAATAGTCCAGCCAAGCGGACCAAATAAAGCAATGGCCTCGCGTGGATCATACAATCGTGCTACTAACTGAAGCGGAGAGAAAAACTCTGTCTCAGGACAAGCACTACGTTTCTATGGATTGAGGCCACCGATCCAGTTTTGACCTTGAAGAAAAGCCTTGAGGTCTCGTGGGCCATAGCCCATGGATTTAAATATAAAGCCATTGCCATGGATCATTTTCTTTGATTGCGTGCAGATCGTCTTGCTAACTTCTGGGCTAAATCAATGCCCACACCAGGTCGCGACCAGGGGCACTCCACAATACAAATTGCACAGCCAGAGTTTTCGGCAAAATATGGAATACATTTGTCAAAATCAACATACCATCGCTCCTCACCACGGACGATTTTCTTATCTGGCTCTATAGCAATGGGTGGACACGCATCCTCACAAATTCGGCATTTAGAACAAAATTCATCAATTCCAAAATCTCGCTTTTTAGTACTGGCGAATGGAGCGTTTGTTAGAACTGCTGATAATCTGAAAGAGGATCCAAATTCTGGGTTAATCAATGAACCATGTTTTCCTAATTCGCCAAAACCACACTCTAAAGCTGGAGGTATCATGACTAACTTTCCCGCCATTGGTCCTGTGACTGCTTCAGCATCCCAGCCTTGATCCATAAGCCAAGCGGTAATTTTTTTAGCAGCAGCTGCTGCCCGGCCATACTGGCGAACCACCTCAATCCCAGCACGAAACTCTGGAGCATGTTTTAATTCCTCGTAATTATGATGCACGCCCACCATTATTACGGTCTTGAATGTAGTCTCTTGACCTTCAAAGACCCATTCTTGCTTCATCACTGTAGCTCCAACCATCTCACAGTCTCCAGCGTCAACAAACTGATCGAGTGAAGACGTCCAAGCCCTTGGGGATTGCTCTACAGCTAATGGGTTCAAGTCTGGCAAAGCCGCGTCGAGAACAACCTGCCGCTTAGCCCGCTCAGTTGCCATGTCCGGGCTGTCTGGCTGACACATATAAAACCATTTTTGTACTTCACCAAAAGCAATATCATCTGGATTGGGCGCCCAAAATACAAGTTCTGGCCGGCGCGGCTCAGTCTCTCCCAACCCGTTTATAGTATTGCCAGTCACAGTCGGGAGACGCGCAACCATTTCTGAGTTAGGTATGAAGGGGCGGTATGGATTAAATTTAGCCATGATGTGAAAATCATACGAATGTTATTATCTCAATACAACTTACTCTTAAACAATCTATTCCAGTGCCACCAAAAAGCCCACCAGCAAAGGTGGAAATGGTCAATTCTACATTACCAAACCAAAACATCTCGCGCGACCCTAAAGCTCTAAAAAGACGAGACCGGAACCCATCTTCTGTTGTGGCAATAGAGTTTACAGCAAAGAAACTATCTCCAGTTACTTCTGTATTGGATACTGGCCATCCCTACGCTATGTTGCAGGGATGCAGGCGCGAAGATTTAAGTTATGAAGGCAGGCGGTTTTGGTGACAAAAATAAGCTGTGGCTTGCGGTTTATTACCTTTGTTTCCATCCAAATCAAATTGAGATATCCAAATGACAAAAGACGCAACGCCAATAGGAATAACAATGGGTGATCCCGCCGGGATAGGGCCAGAAATTGTGATCAAAGCCCTCACCGAAAATAGCGTTGCAAATAGAAGTGTCGTGTTCGGTTGCCCAAACGTGATGGAACGTGCGGCACATATGGTGGGATCCCAAAAGAAAATTCATGCCCTAAAAAGCATTGGTGATGCTCGCTTTGCTGATGGCACGATTGAGGTACTCCGTACCAGTGACTTAGATACTCTGCCACCTATTGGAGAAGTAAATGCCGACAGCGGACAGGCCGCCTTTGATGCCATCAGGAAAAGTATTGAATTCGCTTTGGCTGGAAAAGTTCTAGCCATTGTAACCGCACCCATTCATAAGGAAGCTCTCTCAGTTGCGGGTATAAAATATTCTGGCCACACGGAAATGCTTGCGGACTTTAGTGGTGCAGAGAAAGTTGCAATGCTTCTCGGCAATGATGAAATCCGGACTGTCCTTGTGACGATCCACTGCTCGCTTAGAGATGCAATTAAGGGTGCTGACTATGAGGCTCAAATGGACGCTATTCGACTAGCGCACCAAGGAGCTATCGCGCTTGGGTTTGAGTCCCCTCGCGTCGCAGTAGCGGGTCTCAACCCTCATGCTGGCGAAGGCGGCTTGTTTGGTCAGGAAGAGATTGAAATTATCGCACCAGCGATAAAGGCCGCACAGGCTGAGGGCATCAAAGCGTCAGGTCCATGGCCAGGTGATACAGTTTTCATGCAGGCTCGCAAAGGTCACTTCGACATTGTTGTCGCACAATACCATGATCAGGGTTTGATCCCTGTGAAATTCATGGGACTTGAAAAAGGAGTTAACGTCACCTTGGGGTTACCTTTTGTAAGAACCAGCCCAGACCATGGAACCGCTTTTAATATTGCTGGGACAGGGAAAGCTGATGCCTCCAGCCTAGTTACTGCCATAAAATATGCTGACCGTTTGGTAGCAGCAAAACAAAAAGGGAAATATTGATGGGACTTCGTTTCATTTTTATGCTCACCCGCAATGACAAAACCGTCAAAGATGCTGAGCAACATTTAGTTACGGCTCTTGCTGCAGGTGTGCATCACATTGGATTTAAGGATGTAGGCTTACCATTTGAGCAACTTAGTGACCTCAACGTGGCCATTAAAGCTGGCGGGGCAACAAGCTATCTTGAGGTTGTTTCACTTGATAAGGAAAGTGAGGTTGCTTCAGCAAAAGCAGCCGTGGATATCGGTGTCGATATCCTCTTGGGCGGTACTAACGTCGACGAAGTTCTACCAATTCTTATGGACACAAACATTCAATACTACCCGTTTCCAGGTCGTATAGAAGGGCATCCCAGTACACTGTTCGGTTCCATTGATGAAATTGTAGAGATCGCTCAGGCACTTTCAGCCCGCGAAGGTGTTCACGGGCTCGATTTATTGGCATATCGTTCAAATGAAAACGTAACGGGTCTCATGGCAGCAGTTTGTGCAGCGGTGGATAAACCTGTAATCATGGCAGGCTCAATTGGCAGCCGGGAACGTATCGAGATTGTTCACCGCTCTGGTGCCGCAGGCTTTACCATCGGTACGGCGGCGCTGGATGGAGACTACCCTGCAGACAGCCCAGAACTTGAAACCCAACTACGTTCAATTCAGCGCGACGTGGCGGACGTAAACAAGCATCTCTCATCGCACAAACCCAAAAACTTGAATGCATCTTTCTCCAAATTCACGGAAACCTGGAGCCCTAAAATTGCTGGTCAGGTCAACAACATGGTGATCAAATTAGCAAAGTTTGAAGGCGAGTTTATCTGGTACCATCACGAAATGGAGGATGAGTTTTTTATGGTGCACAAGGGCAAGTTGATGATGAAGTTTCGCGACCGTGACGAGATCATCCACGAAGGCGAATTCATTATCGTTCCACATGGTGTAGAGCACTGTCCGGTTGCTCTCGATGGCACTTGCGAAGTGCTGCTGATGCAGCCAGCCAAGACAGAGAACAAAGGTGGTGCCAAAGTTCGCCACACGGTCGCCAACCTTGCACAAGCGTAAATCGAGGGATCACTTATGTGTGATACTTGCATAATCAATTGGATCAAAGCTGCAAAACTATCGAGCTATACGCCCATGCCTGCGCAACCATGGCATTTTGATTCACTTGGTATATGTGCTACGTCCAGTATATAGGAAAAGACTTTACAATATATATTACATCAGTAGAGCATGCCTTAAGGCAATCGTTCTTGAGATAAATACACTTTAAAAGTCATTGCCCCAAGCATCGCTGTATCTGTAAGCAAACGCGCCCATACTACTCAGGCCAATCCACAGACCTTGAAGGAAGTTTCATGGAAAGAATTTCAAAGGCTGCTTTTCAACTAACGCTCAGCGATTTTAAAAAATCTGCCAGTCGAATCTCAAATGACATTATTAAAACTCCATTATTGCCGTTTCAGTATTCTGACCGAACATTAATGCTCAAGGCAGAGTGCTTACAAGAACTTGGTTCTTTTAAGATAAGGGCTGGTGCCAATGCGATTGCATCAGCTAATAAAGGCGATCTGCAGAACGGTATTGTCACTGCCAGTGCTGGGAACTTTGGTCAAGGGGTCGCTAAAGCTGCCCAGAACAGAGGTTTACCTGTTCATGTTATAGTTCCAGATACTGCCGCCAAAGTGAAAGTTGAAGCGCTGTTGGATCTTGGAGCGCAAGTCACCACAGTTCCATTTTCGGACTGGTGGGGCGTGATGACCACAAGATCAACAGGTTTAGATGGTTTTTTTATTCATCCAGTTGCTGAACTGGAAGTAATAAGTGGTAATGGTGGAATTGGGCTTGAAATTTCCTCTCAATGGCCAGAAGTGGATGTTATTGTTGTACCGTTTGGTGGTGGTGGCATGATTTCTGGAATAGCTTTAGCAATGCAAGCACTTGGGAAAACCCCACAAATAATTGCATGTGAGATAGAAAGTTCAACTCCATTAAAATCTGCCAAAATTAGTGGAAAACCGGTACAGGTTGCACGAGGGAAAAGCTGGATCGATGGCATTGGCTCAACTAGTGTTTTACCTGAAATGTGGCCGCTACTTGATAAGTTGGTTGATGACGTAATAGTGGTATCTCATTTGGAAGCAGAGGAAGCGCTCAGGTTATTGTCCTCAAAAGCCCACTTGGTTTCTGAGGGCGCTGGAGCTGTAGCTTTAGCTGCTGCTATGAGGCCGCAGTTTTCTGGCAAGAATATTGTAGCCGTGATCTCCGGAGGAAACATTGATCCTAAGACCTACGGTGAAATCTTAAGTAGGAGCTAGTTTTAATCTAATTTAGCGGCCAAAAGAAATGAACTGTTCTTGAAAAGGCCTAAAAGTACTTTTAAACAAATCATATTTTTATAGTCAACTTGTTCAACAGCGTCAGAGAACGCCGACACCAATGCACGTGCGTCAGGCGCTAGCTCCAACAGATTAGGGTGGAGTTCACTAGTTTCAGCATCCATTTGATTGACAGCCACCGTCGCAGGACTAAGTCCAGACCCGACCATCTGGAAACTGATGATCGTCTAACGCAGCATTATCCACATCAGTCGCAAATACCTTTGCCTCTTCTGCTTGCGTAGCCATTGCCGAGGACGGTCATATCCCCTGCCTCGCAGAGGTTACGAGGCATGTCTTTTTGTCTAAACGCCCCATCGATATTCTTTCGTCAAACCGGCAAACAAGCCGGACCAATTGGTTCAAAGCTTTTGTAAGTCAG
>JAPKEA010000540.1 GCA_028822275.1 Planktomarina sp.
ACGTGATCGACAAGCATGGTCCCAAATTCTCGTTTCAGAGATTCACGACCTTTTTTGCCTACAGTAAGCACCTTAACGGTCTTGCCTTCAGCCAACAGCTTTTTTCCAGCTATCCGTGCCAACTTAACAATATTAGAGTTAAAGCCACCGCACAAACCGCGTTCTGCAGTCATAACGACCAGCAAATGAGTTTGATCAGATCCGGTGCCTGTCAATAGTTTTGGGCCACCTTCAGAAGTTCCAACTGAAGCGGCCAGGCCTCCCATAACTGCATTGAAACGTTCTGCATAAGGACGACCAGCCTGCGCCGCATCTTGTGCGCGGCGCAGCTTGGCAGAGGCGACCATTTGCATCGCCTTTGTGATCTTGCGGGTCGATTTAACCGACGCGATCCTATTTTTTAAGTCACTAAGGTTAGGCATGTGCCGGCTTCCTTACGCGAAATCTGCGGCGAAATTGTCCAACGCAGCTTTAATTTTAGCTTCAGCATCACCTTTTATTTTTGGATCTTCGTTGGTAATCATCGCCAAAACATCGCTCGCTTTGCCACGAAGATGAGCCAATAGCCCTGCTTCAAAACGACTAACATCCGCCACTTCGATTTTATCCAAATATCCCTTAGTGCCAGCATATATTACGCAAACAATTTCAGCATTAGACAAAGGTGAATACTGAGGCTGTTTCATCAGTTCAGTCAACCGAGCACCACGGCTTAGCAGTTGTTGAGTAGCTGTGTCTAAATCGGAACCGAACTGTGCAAACGCCGCCATCTCACGATACTGAGCCAACTCTAACTTAACCGGGCCGGCAACAGATTTCATTGCGTTAGTTTGAGCAGACGAACCAACCCGAGACACAGACAAACCTGTGTTTACCGCTGGGCGGATACCTTGGTAGAATAACTCTGTTTCCAAGAAAATTTGGCCATCTGTGATTGAAATAACGTTAGTAGGAATAAACGCTGAAACATCCCCACCCTGAGTTTCAATTATGGGCAAAGCAGTCAGAGAACCAGAACCATTTGCTTCATTCAACTTTGAAGACCGTTCCAACAATCTCGAATGGAGGTAAAACACATCTCCTGGGTAAGCTTCACGTCCTGGTGGGCGACGAAGAAGCAATGACATCTGGCGGTAGGACACTGCTTGCTTCGACAGATCATCATAAATTATTAAAGCATGCTTGCCATTATCGCGGAAATATTCAGCCATTGAAGTCGCGGCATAGGGAGCTAGGAACTGCATAGGAGCAGGGTCCGATGCGGTTGCAGCCACAATAATCGAATATTCTATAGCGCCAGACTCTTCCAATTTCTTGACCAACTGAGCCACAGTTGAGCGTTTTTGCCCAATCGCAACATAAATACAATATAATTTTCCTGTGTCGTCTTTTGCCGCGTCGTTATAAGACTTTTGGTTAAGTATAGTGTCGAGTGCCACAGCGGTTTTACCAGTTTGACGGTCACCAATGATAAGTTCGCGTTGGCCACGACCAATTGGAATCATAGCGTCAACCGATTTCAAACCAGTCGCCATGGGCTCATGCACAGATTTACGCGGTATAATACCAGGAGCTTTTACATCAGCTTGGCTTCGAAGTTTGGATTTGATTGGGCCTTTGCCATCTAAGGGGTTACCCAAACCGTCAACAACACGTCCAAGCAATTCTGGACCAATTGGAACGTCCACAATTGCGTTTGTGCGCTTGACTGTATCGCCCTCTTTAATATCTCGGTCTGAGCCAAAGATAACAACACCAACGTTGTCAGCTTCTAAGTTCAGCGCCATCCCTTGGATGCCACCCGGAAACTCAACCATTTCACCAGCTTGAACATTGTCCAAACCAAATACGCGCGCAATACCATCCCCAACGGAGAGGACGCGGCCTACTTCAGAAACTTCGGCTTCTTGTCCAAAGTTCTTTATCTGGTCTTTTAGGATCGCAGAAATCTCTGCAGCTTCGATCGCCATTTATCCGACCTCTTTCATTGTGTTTTGAAGTGCATTTAACTTAGAGCGGATCGAAGTATCAATCATCTTCGAACCAACTTTAACGACAAGACCGCCTATCACGCTGTTATCAACGGTCGCTTTGATTTTCACATCAAGTCCCAACTGGGCCTTAAGTGTTTTG
>JAPKEA010000096.1 GCA_028822275.1 Planktomarina sp.
CTGACCTCCTGCATGCCATGCAGGCGCTCTCCCAGCTGAGCTAAGGGCCCCCCTTATTTTAGGTATGTGGGCAACGCTTGACGCGGGATCAAGAGTTAATCCACGCGCCAAGGTAAGATCTTAATCGTCGTCGTCGTTTGCTGCGACGTCTGCAATCTCTTCGAGAGGCACAGTGTCATCATCGTCATCTTCGAGCACATCATCGCCCAAATCTACGTCAATATCCTCTTCCTCTCCCTCATCCAACACCACTTCATCTGTGTCAGTCTCTTCATCTTGGAGTTTTTTAGTTTGCGCATCTTCGGCATCGGCCACCATTGTTCGGCCTTTGTTTGCATCAATCGCAACTTGCTCTCCCGTATACGGGCTAACAATCGGGTCTTTATTTAGGTCATAAAAACGTTTGCCAGTAGTCGGACAAATACGTTTCGTACCCCATTCTTCTTTGGGCATGGGTTTCCCCTTCTTACAAACGGTGACAATCTATTCCGATTGTCATAGAGAAGGGCAAGTGTCAAAGGTGAAATCTACTAATTCTTGGATGTCTTGGATGAATCCTCCCTCAAAAGCGGTTTTGCAGCATATTATTCTGCCGGGAGTGCCCGAAATAAAAATTATAATGAGGCGATCACTGCGTGCCCGGCGCATGTCGCTTCGAATTTCTCGCCTTAAAGGGGAGGTAATTCTGAGTTTGCCTGTGTCGTGTCCAATATCCCAAGCCCGAAGTTTTCTTTTTGAAAAAGAAAAGTGGGTGCGCTCGCATTTAGAAAATTTGCCAGAGGTCACCTCTGTACAAATTGGAAGTCAAATTTTATTTCAAGGAAAGAGAATTGCTCTCAAGGTGGGTTCTGGGCGTCAAGTTAAGCGAATAGGAGACGCATTAATGGTTCCAGGCCCTAATCATATGGTGGCGCCTCGAACTAAGGCCTTTCTTAAGCTTCAAGCACGTCAAGCATTGATAGAGGCTACTGATAAATATGCGGCCGCCGTGGGGCAAGACTACAAGAGCCTAACTGTACGGGATACCACTTCTCGATGGGGTTCTTGTTCCAGCATTGGAAATATAAATTATTCGTGGCGCTTAATCATGGCTCCCCAAGCGGTACTTGAATACGTAGCGGCGCATGAGGTTGCGCATTTGGTAGAAATGAACCATTCGGATCGCTTTTGGGCAGTGGTCGGAAGGCTCTATCCCAATTATGATGTACAGAGAATTTGGCTGCGCCAAAATGGTGGAAAGTTGCATCTGATAAAGTTTTGAATTTCGTATTTGACAGGTTGAAAAAATGTGATCACAAACAAGTATGAAAGAGCGTATTCAAGATAGTCACGTTGCAGCGCATGATCGGCTCTATCGCACTCTAAGAATGCGGATTATGTATGGCGAGATTAGTCCAGGCCAGGCGTTTACTCTGCGCGGAATTGCAGCTGAATTTGGTGTTTCCACAACCCCAGTACGAGAAGCGCTTAAGCGGTTAGCAGCAGAGGGTGCCTTAAGTATTTCGGTAACAGGGCGATTCCAAACGCCAGAACTTTCGAGTGACCGTATCGAGGAACTCGCATCTCTCCGAGCTCTAATTGAGGTTGAATTGGCATCTCGCGCACTTCCACGTGCACATATGGCTTTGGTTGAGAGGTTGCAGGTAATTAACAATTCGATTTCAGTTGCCGTTGTTAAAGCCGATGCGGTGACGTATATTCGTACTAACCTTGAATTTCACAGAACTCTTTATCTACGGGCGCAAGCGCCGGCCATGTTAGCAACTGTGGAGACTGTTTGGCTACAATTGGGGCCAACGATGCGCGCGCTTTATGGTAGGTTGCAGCGCAACGATCCGCCGGTCAATCATAGATTAATTCTCGCTGCTTTGAAAGTAGGCGATGAATCCAGTTTACGGGTGGCGGTTCGCGCTGATGTGACCCAAGGGTTGAGAATGCTGGCCCGTTAAGGCCAGTGCGCTTATTTAACTGTGAATTGGTCCAATACCACAAGCGAGTGCTGCTTCGCGCACTGCTTCTGAGTAGGTTGGGTGTGCGTGGCACGTTCTTGCTAGATCTTCAGCAGCGGCGCCAAACTCCATTGCTACACATATTTCATGGATCAAATCACCTGCCATTGGGCCAATAATATGAGCACCTAAAATTCGATCAGTATTTTTATCCGCAAGTATTTTTACAAAACCTTCACTGGCAAAGTTCGCTTTGGCACGCCCATTGCCCACGAAAGAAAATTTACCAACCTTATAATCACGACCTTGTTCTTTAAGTTGATCCTCTGTGTTTCCAACGCTGGAGACCTCCGGATGAGTATAGATCACGCCCGGGATCACCTTGTAATTAACATGACCAGCCTGTCCAACCAGAATTTCTGCTATGGCCATGCCTTCGTCTTCAGCTTTATGTGCAAGCATAGGGCCTTCGATTGCGTCTCCAATGGCATAAACGCCTGAAGCACTTGTAGCATAGCTTGCATCTGTTTGGATCTGACCACTTTTTGTCATTTTAATGCCCAAGGCCTCAAGTCCTAAGCCATCCACATAAGGTTTTCGGCCTGTTGCTACCAATACAACGTCCGCGTCTACCTGATGCTCAGTCTCTTTCTTGCGCTTTACATAGGTAACTGTAGCAGTTTTATTTTTGGTAGACACTGAGTGAACAGCAGCACCCATGGTAAATTTAAGGCCTTGTTTTTTGAGAATGCGTTGAAATGTTTTTTGTACTTCGCTATCCATTCCAGGGGTAATTTGATCCGAATATTCAATGACTTCCACTTCAACGCCTAAACGTGCGTAAACAGACCCTAGTTCCAGCCCAATCACGCCTGCACCAATAACAACCATTTTTGAGGGTATTTTATCTAATTCTAAAGCACCCGTCGAGCTCACAACTATTTTTTCGTCTATTTTGATGCCCGGTAAGCTTGAGGGCTTGGAGCCACTCGCAATAATAATGTGTTTCGCGATGTGCAATTCGCCAGCAACTTTGACTTGACCCAAGGCTGGGATAGATCCCCAACCTTTTAACCAGTCAATTTTGTTCTTTTTAAAGAGAAATTCAATGCCCTTAGTGTTTCCTTCAATAACATCTTTTTTATAGTTTTGCATTTTGGTCCAATCCACTACTGGATTTTCTGCAATGAGGCCCATCTTAGCAAAATTATGTTGTGCTTCGTGCAATTGATGGCTGGCGTGCAGTAATGCTTTTGATGGTATGCAGCCAACGTTTAAGCAAGTTCCACCCAAAGTTTCGCGTCCTTCGACGCAAGCTGTTTTTAAGCCTAATTGTGCGCAACGAATTGCACACACATAGCCACCTGGGCCAGACCCAATTACAATTACGTCGTAAGAAGCCATGGTAGAGATCCTTTTTTTAATACAAGTTTTACCTAGCGGTAAGGATTAGATCGCGACGCAGCCCCAAAACCTGGAAATATGGAGAGCTAAGCAAAAATCAAATTAGTGCGGTTATAAGTATAGTAGTTGTAGCAAAAAAGCCAAATAACCATATTAGCGTACGCCAAGGTTTTAAGCCGAAGTAATAAGCTGGTACGTAAAGCACACGTGCGATTAAATATATGTAAGACGCGGATACAGTTACAGTGTTTGATTTCTCGCTAAGTGTTATAACAACAACAGCGAGGGTAAATAAAACTAGCCCTTCGAAATGATTGTTTAAGGCCCGGTAAAGTCGCCCTGTTTTTGGGCTCATTTGATCAATAAGCGGTTTTACTAAGCGTGCTGGATCGCGTGGGCTTATTGTTTTGCCTATGCCTAGCTCAATATTGGCGGGAATTGACATTGCGACGTATTGGGACACTTGGAGGAGTCCTGCCAACGTAAGTGCAGTTAGTTCGTGGGACATTGGCAAGCTTCCTAAAGGTCCATCAGCAAGCGGCGTGGATCTTCTAGCGCTTCTTTTACACGAACAAGGAAAGTTACAGCTCCTTTTCCATCGACAATTCTATGATCATAACTCAAGGCAAGGTACATCATTGGACGGATCACAACCTGGCCATTGATTGCCATTGGACGGTCTTGAATTTTATGCATCCCCAAAATACCAGATTGTGGCGGGTTCAAAATAGGAGCTGACATTAAAGAGCCATACACACCACCATTTGAGATGGTGAAAGTACCGCCCTGCATTTCTGCCATTGATAGTTTTCCATCGCGTGCACGTGCTCCTTTTTCAGCTATTGTTTTTTCAATATCTGCAAATGATAGTGCGTCAACATCGCGTAGAACTGGAACGACAAGGCCAGTTGGCGTACCGGCTGCGATACCCATGTGTACAAAGTTTTTAAAGACGATATCAGTTCCATCGATTTCAGCATTAACCTCTGGAACCTCTCGCAATGCGTGACAGCATGCTTTGGTAAAGAACGACATAAAGCCTAGTTTAACACCGTGTTTTTTTAAAAATAAATCCTTGTATTCACTGCGCAAAGCCATGACTTCAGTCATATCAACTTCATTAAAAGTTGTAAGCATAGCTGCAGTATTCTGGCTGTCCTTCAAACGGCGTGCAATTGTTTGACGCAAGCGGCTCATTTTGACACGCTCTTCGCGGCTCGCATCATCGGCTGGCACAGGGCCCCGCTTGGATACTTCTTGCTGTGATGGCTCTTTTGTTACGGGTATGGACTTTAAGATTTTTTTTACATCTTCTTTCATAACGCGTCCATCTTTACCGGTCCCAACCACTGAACCATCGATTAAATTTGCTTCTGCCATCAGTTTTTTTGCGGATGGGGCGTTTTCCACGTCTTTTCTTGCAGCAGCTGAAACAGATACGTCTTTGACGGGTGCAGAGGCAATAACATCACCACCAATAACTGCCAACTTTCCGCCGGCCTTCACGATACTGCCTTCGATTGCAAAAATTTCACTCAAAATTCCAGCAACGGGGGCTGGCACTTCTACGCTGACTTTATCTGTTTCAAGTTCGCAGAGCATCTCGTCTTGCGTGACCATATCACCCAATTTTTTATACCAATTGGAAACAGTTGCTTCGCTTACGCTTTCACCCAAAGTTGGAACCATTACTGGTTTAGAAGCAGGTGGCGCAGCTGCCGCCTGTGGGGCTATGGAAGCAGTTGCCGGGCCTTCGGTGATGAGCGCTAAAAGGGCTTCCACACTCACAATACTTCCTTCGGGAGCGATAATTTCTGCAATTGTACCGGCAACGGGACTCGGAACTTCGACTGTAACTTTATCAGTTTCAAGTTCACACAGCATTTCATCAACTGCCACCTGGTCTCCAGATTTTTTGAACCAAGTGGCAATTGTGGCTTCAGAAACAGATTCGCCCAAAGTTGGTACACGAACTTCAGTGGACATAGTTTTATCCTTTCAACGTAAGCGCATCGTCAATTAATGCGGATTGTTGTGATTTATGGATCGAAGCCAAGCCGGTGGCTGGCGATGCGGATGTGGCACGTCCCATATAGGCGGGGCGGGCATGTTTTGCACCAATCCGGTTCAAAACCCATTCGATGTTTGGTTCAATAAAGCTCCAAGCACCTTGATTTTTTGGCTCCTCTTGGCACCAAACGATTTCAGCCTGTTTGAACCGACCTAATTCCCCAACCATAGAAATGGCTGGGAAAGGATAAAACTGCTCGAGCCTCATGAGGTATATATCATCAATCCCGCGGGCATCTCTTTCTTCAAGAAGATCAAAATAGACTTTACCCGAGCAAATCACTATGCGTTTGATTTTTTTATCTGAGACCAGCTTTGTCTTGGAATTTCCATATTGCGCATCATCCCAGAGCACCCGGTGAAAGCTTGAGCCTGATGTGAATTCCTCACGCTTGGATACTGCCATTTTGTGGCGCAGTAGAGATTTGGGTGTCATCAAGACCAGGGGCTTACGGAATGTGCGATGTATTTGTCGACGCAAAATGTGGAAGTAGTTTGCCGGTGTTGTACAATTAGCTACGATCCAATTGTCTTGACCACACATCTGTAAGAACCGCTCAAGACGCGCTGAACTGTGCTCAGGGCCTTGGCCTTCGAATCCGTGAGGCAGCAGCATTGTTAGTCCCGACATACGCAACCATTTGCTTTCCCCACTTGAGATAAACTGGTCAAACATTATTTGGGCGCCGTTTGAAAAATCACCGAATTGAGCTTCCCACATTACTAAGGCGTCAGGTTCTGCCAGAGAGTATCCATATTCAAAACCCAAAACAGCATATTCAGAAAGCATCGAGTCGATGACTTCATAATGCCCTTGGTCCTTCTGGATGTTGTTGAGAGGGAAGTAGCGCTCTTCGGTCTTTTGGTTGATTAAACCTGAATGGCGGTGGCTGAATGTGCCACGGGTACTATCTTGGCCTGATAGTCGGACAGGATGACCTTCCGTTAAAAGAGACCCAAAGGCTAGGGCTTCGCCAGTCGCCCAGTCAATGCCTTCGCCGGTTTTTAACATGGATGATTTGGCATCCAACATCCGCTGCACTGTCTTATGCAAAGGGAAACCTTCTGGAGCTGTTGTCAGCGATTTGGCTACAGCTTCATATGTACCTTCTGGGATTGCTGTGGCACCACGTTGATAATCTTTGTCTCGGCGATTCATTTTAGACCAACGGCCATCGAGCCAATCGGCTTTATTAGGTTTATAGTTCTTACCAGCCTCAAACTCAGCGCTTAGATTGGCTTGGAAAGTTGCCTTCATGTCCTCGATCTCGCCTTCGGGGATTAAGCCGTCGCGCACCAAACGCTCTGTGTAGAGTGTCAGGGTTGTCTTCTGCGTTTTAATCTTTTGGTACATTACAGGGTTTGTAAACATTGGTTCATCCCCCTCATTATGACCGAATCTACGATAACAAATAATATCGAGAACAACGTCTTTTTTAAATTTTTGGCGAAATTCAGTTGCTACTCGCGCGGCGTGTACCACCGCTTCAGGGTCATCGCCATTTACATGAAAAATGGGTGCCTCAACCATCAGTGCGATGTCGGTGGGGTAGGGTGAAGACCGGCTGAAATGGGGTGCTGTTGTGAAACCTATTTGGTTGTTAACAACGATATGCATTGTTCCACCTGTTTTGTGGCCCTTTAAGCCAGATAGACCAAATCCTTCAGCAACAATACCTTGACCCGCAAAAGCTGCATCACCATGTAGTAATATTGGTAGAACACTGGTACGCTCACTGTCATTATTTTGGTCTTGTTTTGCTCGCGCTTTTCCCAGAACGACTGGATTAACTGCTTCGAGGTGACTTGGGTTTGCCGTTAGCGATAAGTGCACAGTGTTGCCATCAAATTCCCGGTCAGACGATGCGCCCAGATGATACTTTACATCACCGGACCCATCCACATCATCAGGCTTTGATGAACCGCCATGAAATTCATTGAAAATTGCACGGTATGGCTTGTTCATGACATTGGCCAGGACCGTTAAACGACCTCTGTGGGGCATGCCAATGATGACATCTTTTACTCCCAAAGCGCCGCCACGTTTGATAATTTGTTCCATCGCGGGGATCAAGCTTTCTCCACCGTCAAGCCCAAAGCGCTTAGTCCCCATGTATTTGACATGGAGGAACTTTTCAAAGCCTTCCGCTTCAACCAGTTTTTTAAGTATGGCTTTGCGACCCTTTCGGGTGAAGACGATTTCCTTGCCGTAGCCCTCGATACGTTCTTTAAGCCAAGCTGATTCTTCTGGATCTGAGATATGCATGTATTGAAGTGCAAATGTGCCACAATAAGTGCGTCGCACAATTTCTAAAATTCCCCTCATCGAGGCGAATTGAAGGCCCAGCACATTGTCGAGGAAGATTGGACGATCCATGTCGGCTGCTTGGAAGCCATAGTTCGAGGGCTCCAGTTCAGGTCGTGCGTCGATGTTGTGCATGCCGAGTGGGTCAAGGTCTGCAGCCAAGTGGCCACGAATTCTGTATGCCCGGATCAACATTAGAGCGCGAAGACTGTCCAGAACAGAGCGTTTCAATTGCTCATCGCTAAAAGAAGCGCCAGCTTTTTGTGCCTCATCAATAATTTTCTTACTGGTAGCCCTTGCTGTAACGGCATCTGGGTATTCACCGGTCAGTGCAGAGGTAAGGTCATCCATTGGATCTATTGGCCAGTCATTTCTCGACCAAGATGGGCCGGTAGCCTCGGCTTCCAGGTCCTTGCTTTCATCGCCTAACTCGGAAAAGAAGTTGGCCCAATTCACA
>JAPKEA010000541.1 GCA_028822275.1 Planktomarina sp.
TCAGTGGTAGTCCACGACAGACCAAAAAAGCGTTGAGCTGGGGAGATAATTGATGTCGACGTTGACCGACCCACCGAGACGTTCGTTTCGGCTGAGCCAACTTATTTACGATACGCGTTATCGTTCTATCACAATCCAACTTATTGCGTTGCTGGTAATGGTTTTTGGTATCGGGTGGCTGGTAAATAATACTGTTCAAAATCTCGCAGCTTTAGGTAAGGACTTTAATTTTGGGTTTCTGACCAGCTCAGCTGGCTATGACATTAACCAAATGCTGATCGAGTATGATAGTCAGGATACCCACGGCCGCGCAGCTGTTGTAGGCATATTAAACACCTTGCTTGTGGCGTTTATGGGGTGTGTGACTGCGACTCTTATTGGTGTTATTGCCGGCGTGCTGCGTTTATCCAAAAACTGGGTCGTAAGTCGTCTGATGGCTGTCTATGTCGAAGGTTTTCGGAATGTTCCGCTTTTACTTTGGATTATTTTGATCTTTTCGATCATGTCCGAATCTATGCCGCGTCCGAATGATTTCCGTGGAGACGAACCTGTTGCATCAATGATTTTCAGTGATCATGTGGCCGTTACAAATCGTGGTATATGGATACCGCGATTAGGGTTTACCAATTCACTTTCTGACAATGAAGCGATTGCGTCTGTTGAAGGTGTACCCGCTGTTGCAACCGGTTGGGAAGATTGGGCAGTAATCGGTCTGGTCTTATTGATAAGCATTATAGTAATTGGTTCAATCCGCGCGCGTTCATCACGTATTCAAGAGGTGACCGGCATAAGGCCAACGACCTGGTACTTACAGTTGTCCATCCTTTTTATTCCATTCGCCATCATTGGCCTGTTCCTTGGGATGACAGTAGTGACGCCTTTCTTGAAGGGTTTCAATTTTACCGAAGGGACACATTTGCGAAACTCGCTTATAGCGCTTTGGCTCGCATTGTCTCTTTATACTGGTTCTTTCATTGCAGAGATTGTTCGTGCTGGTATTTTAGCCGTTAGCAAAGGGCAATCAGAGGCTGCGTTTGCTTTGGGAATGCGCCCAAACCGCACCATGAGCCTTGTCATCTTACCGCAGGCCATGCGGGTGATTATTCCGCCACTGATTTCACAGTTTCTGAACCTTACTAAAAACTCTTCATTGGCGATTGCTGTTGGTTACATGGACGTGCGTGCGACGCTTGGTGGTATTACGATCAACCAAACAGGACGCGAACTTGAGGGAATGCTCCTTCTTGGAGCATTCTACCTGTTGTTGTCGCTGATTATCTCTTCGGTGATGAACTACTTCAACAACCGCACACAGCTTCGGGAGCGATGATATGAGCGATACAGCTGCACAGACCGTATCTTACGTTCGCGAGACAATGATTGTTGAGGCTGCACCACCAGTCACGGAAACAGGGGCCATCAAATGGATACGTGAAAACTTGTTCTCAAGTATTCTAAATTCGGTCCTGACTATTTTATCAATTTTTGTTGTGTATTGGGCTATCTCCAAAATCGGACCGTGGTTCTGGAATAGTGTATGGGACGCTGGATCCTTGACTGAATGTCGCGAAATTTTGGCTGCTAAAGGTATGACTGGTCATGATGGTGCGTGTTTTGGTGTGATCAAAGACCGCTGGCAGCAGTTGATCTTTGGCTTTTACCCAAGCGAACATTACTGGCGCCCGGTCTTAGCTTTGCTGGTATTTTTTGTTGGTCTTTTTCCTGTCTTGTTTGATAGCATGCCGCGCAAACTATTGATTTTAACTTTGCTAACACCTTTTGTCATGTATCTCTTACTTTGGGGGGGAGCCATTTGGTTGCCATTGATGGTCGCCACTGGTTTTGCTGTTGGGTATCTAGCTATAAAGTTCTTATCACCGATCAACGATTTGCTTGGAACTTTGGGCGCGATTATCTTGCCCCTGATTTTTTGGTTTTATTTTGCTGGAGATATCGCGGCTACGCTCACATCTATCGCGCCAATTGGGTTTGAATTTGTTCCATCGAAAAGTTTTGGTGGTTTTACCCTTTCATTGGTTATTGGGATTGTGGCGATTATCCTGTCGCTTCCTTTGGGTATTTTGCTGGCGCTTGGCCGTCAGTCTGATCTGCCAATTATCAAATATTCTGC
>JAPKEA010000542.1 GCA_028822275.1 Planktomarina sp.
TTGGCTCCTCTATAGCAGCGTAGCAACTGGGTATAAAAATGGCGTATTTTTCGCAGGACCTCCGTTATCGGATGCATCTTGGTCATATGTAGAGCCAGAAGAGGTCTTTGGTTATGAATTTGGGTTTAAAGCTAAACTACTTAACAATAGCTTAAACCTTAATGCTGCACTCTTTCATTACGATATGGATGACCGTCAGGCTTTTGTCTTATTTGTAATACCTCCAGGTCTACTAGAGGTTGGTCTTGATTCGATTCCTAAAGCTGAAATCGATGGTGCCGAAATGGAACTCAAGTGGCAGCCTATCATAGGGCTCAATCTGAATCTGGGAATTGCTTATCTAGATGCCAAAGTAACTGAGACTATCGAAGATGTCCGCGGCTTTCCTCTGGCTGCCCCGATTGCCGTGGGGGAGACCTTGTCATTATCGCCGGAATGGAGTTACAACGCGCTGATAAATTACACCACACCTGTTACCGATGAATATCAAGTAAGCGTCCTGTTAGATTACACCTATCGTGACCAAGTCTCTGGTGTTTTATCAGATCTAAACGCCGTAACTGGCACCCGCAGTAATATTGGAGCGCGATTCACTCTTAGCCCAGTAGATGAAAAATGGGCGATATCACTTTGGGGGCGCAACTTGGCCAACGAAAATGATGTAGTGCGTTCAGGAACTGATTTTTACGGTGGTAGGTCAATGATACGCCAGTTACCAAAAACTTACGGCATCGAAGTGAAATTAAATTTCTTTTAGCCGTTAATGCTTACAGGCAATCTGTGACAGATCTACATAAGGGGTATAGAGATGCGTAGCCAAAAGGTTATATATATTCTGATACTTGCCTTGATGGCGAATGCTGGAACGGCGTTTCTAACCCTATCACCTATACTTGTTGGTGGCATGGTAGATTACTTATATGCCACGAATGAACAGGCCGGACTTCTTGTAGCCTTTCATTTGACAGGTGCAGCCATTGGTTCTTTTGCTTGCATGCTCATGGCAAAGAAAATTGAGCAGAGGCAAATAATTTTACTGTCCGTTGTCTGCATGATCATTGGTGAAGTGGTTTTTCTTTTCACTAGTATGTTACCGGGAATGTTTTTAGGACGACTGATAGCTGGACTTGGCGCAGGCGCCATTGTTGCTATAGCTGTAGCTAATGTCGTTAGTTTGAAAAATAAAAATGCTATTTATGCATTCCTCTTATTAAGTCAAATGATGTATGGGTTTGTTGGAGCCTCCTTCTGGCAGTTAGCCTTAGGATCCGTAGGCTATACGATTACTATGCTGTCGCTGCCGTTTCTTGGTATATTAATTTTGCCTTTTATTAAAATTTTACCGACATTTGTCAATGGAGGTGATGCCGAGCCGACATCTATTAGGCTGCCTTCTATCATTGGAATTTTTGCGCTGTCCTCTTTGTTTCTTCACTACATTGCAAATTCAAGTGAGTGGGTATACTTGGAACGAATTGGTGTAGAGGGCGGGCTAGATGTTGAAACGGTTTCATCAGCGCTTGGTGTGAGTATGATATTTGGGATGATAGGAGCTATTTGTGCAATCTTTCTTGGACAATTAAAGTTACGCTTTATCCCAATTGCTACTGGCATATTGGGACTCATAGCTGGGACTAGTATGTTGTTGACATCATTCACTATATCGTCCTACACCTTTGCAGTTTGCATTATTCTGATGACGACGGCCTTTACCATACCTTTTTATCAGGGCTTTATTGCTGATCTTGAAAATGGAAAAATGATGGCCATGTTGGGCGCTGGGACAATTAATATTGGACTAGCGGTAGGACCTATGATTGGCTCTCAGATAGTCAGTTTCTCTGGATTTGAAGCGATGTTAATTTTGTGTATTATTTTTTTCGTGTTCTCGTTGATATTAATTAGCATAGGAGTTTATCGACAAGGCCAATCTCAATAAGGAACGATTTTATGGATGACAATGAATACCGACAGGATAGCGATGATTATCCTGGAAATGCATGGACCGTGCTTGATCGAGCCGGCAAACGTGAGTTTCCCTTAAATGATCCGTTAGTTCTAGAAATCTGGGGATACACTGATACGTTCTCCTATCTCCCTGGTGATGCCGTGAATCTAAAAGTGCATACC
>JAPKEA010000097.1 GCA_028822275.1 Planktomarina sp.
CTGAAAAAGCTGCAGAATGGGCACAATATGGTCTACATATGTTCTTTATTGGATCGGAGCAGGGCTGGATGAAAGCCGGTGCTGATGCCGATGCAATTGGAATTCATGCTTTGTCTGAATGAGCCTCAAAAAGCTGACCTGTTTTTGTATAGAATTGCTCACGGATATGCGGCAGTTCCATCATTATTTCATGTTTTGCACCATTGCACACAGTTAGGTTGCCATTGTCCCAGCGCGCCATTCGGTTTATTATGCGTGTCTTATTCACTGTAGTTTCTGAGGTTCCCATAAAACATAAAGAGGGTAAGTTTGGGGATGGTTTTTTATGTAATCTCAACATTTCACGTAATGCCTCGTTCAGCCAGCGACTGCTTGGTCCTGAAAGACACAAATCTGGAACCACACGTAAGTGTTGGCCCATCACGGCAAATTCTCCCGCATCACGGGATAAGCCATTGCTCTCAAAGTTTTCGTGAATTGTGTAAGGTACGGTATCGGCTCCAGGTGCAATTGCACGCCCAATTTTAAGTGGATGCAAAAGTGTTGATAGGATCCAAGCAACAACGCGCATTATTGGTGGGTTAAACTTAATGCCCCACATTGGGGCAGAAAAGCTAGCGGCTTTGACTGGAAGACCTTCCATGATCGCCCGCAAACCAATGCAGCCTCCCATAGAATGTGCGACAAGAAAAAGAGGCTTCGGTAAACTTAGGGTTTTGGCTGCCTCTAGGACTGCTGCCACGTCCATTTGGTAATCTGAGAAAAGGTACACATGCCCAACATTTCGATCTGGCAATAGGCGATCAGAAAGACCCTGACCGCGCCAGTCGACACAAAGAGTACTGTAGCCCATTGCGCCAAACTCTTGTGCGGAAAGTCCATATTTTTCGATATATTCAGTCCTACCGGGAAACAGGAGTACGGTGCCTTTGTTCCCTGTTTTCCAAGCCGCTATCCGCAGGCGTATATTATCCTGTGTGCGGATCCAATAGGCCTCCCCTTTTTTAGGTCCGCGAGCCATTTTTTTATATAATGGTGCAGAGCTAAGCATTTAGGACAAAACGCCTGCGAGTTTCATAGCCAGACCCATGTTGCCATCAACTTTGAGTTTACCGGCCATAAAAGCAGCCGTGGAGTTCTGATCTCCGCTCATAATATCGTTAAAGACTTCAGCGCTTGCTGACAAAGTAACGTCAGCGTCATCATCGCTTATGCGAGCGCCATCTTCATCAATGATAACTGATCCTTCATCGTCAATTGCAAATTTTGCAATCCCATCAAATCCTGCGTCGCCAAGCTTTTCATTCAGTGCGGACACAGCTTGATTTAGAATATCACTCATGGAATTTCCTTCGATCTAAATTTTAAATGTTATAGGGTTGTTAACCCGACCTGTAATATTGTTAAAGCTTTATGAAGCTTGATCAATTAAAATTCAAAATTTTTGTAGGGGCAATTATGTTATTTCTGGCTTTCCCCTCATTTTCATTTGTGAAGGATGTACAGTCGGTTGAGGAAAAAATTCAGGCTGAACGGTCCAGAAGTGGATTGGAGCCAATGGACTTACTTTTGGCGCTCGGCAATTAAGGCCTCAAATTAAAAAAACTGCGAAACGATGCTTCTGCACTTTGCTACAGCGACTAATCATGCAATAGAATTTGCCCAAGGTAGAATTTAAGAGCGGTCGAAATATTTCCACTCAATAGATCGGTTCAAGCTTTGTTTGCGATTGAGCAGGCTTTGGTGCTGGAGCCATAGCATTTAGAGGCAATGGAAGGTTTAATGGGTATTTTGGAAGATAATGGCGTTTGGCTGGAGGCAATGGGCTTAGCTTTGTTGATTGAGGCTGTACATCCGCATTATGAAAACTTATCCACAGCTAACGATGGGCTGCAGGCTAAAATCGCTGGGCAAGCCCTTTAGTTCTTGTGTGGAATAGATTTAATGTCCCAAAAAAATCGAATAGTTGCCGTACTTGGGCCAACGAACACTGGTAAGACCCATTATGCGATTGAACGCATGTTAGGTCATAGGTCCGGTGTTATTGGCCTGCCGTTGCGTCTTTTAGCGCGTGAAGTCTATGATAAAATTGTGGCTCTGCGTGGTCCGTCCGTAGTTGCACTCGTTACTGGTGAAGAGAGGATTGTACCTGATCGCACCAAATACTGGGTCTGCACTGTTGAATCCATGCCTGAGGGCATTGGGTGCGATTTTTTAGCAGTAGACGAGATACAGCTTTGCGCAGATCCAGATCGAGGTCACATTTTCACAGATAGGCTTTTGAGTTCACGTGGTTTGCATGAAACACTGTTCATGGGAGCTGAAACGATGCGCACTGCGATAGCTTCCCTGGTGCCCAGTGTTGAATTCGTGCATCGTGATCGGTTTTCAGATTTGACTTATACTGGACAGAAGAAAATCAGCCGTATGCCTGGGCGTTCAGCGATAGTCTCGTTCAGTGTTGATAATGTTTATGGAATCGCAGAATTATTACGGCGGCAAAAAGGTGGAGCAGCGGTTGTGATGGGGGCGCTTAGCCCTCGGACCCGTAATGCACAGGTGGAAATGTACCAAAATGGTGATGTTGAATATCTTGTGGCGACAGACGCTATTGGCATGGGACTAAATCTTGATGTTAACCACGTCGCTTTTTCAGCTTTACAAAAATTCGATGGGAATCGAATGCGCCCGTTGATGCCGAATGAGTTAGCACAGATAGCTGGTCGCGCAGGTCGCCATATGAACAGTGGCACATTTGGGGTTACGGGGGAGGCTGGAACGCTTAGTGAGGACGTCGTCGAGGCAATTACTGAAAATCGTTTTATACCAGTCAAAAAGCTGTTTTGGCGTAATTCGCGACTTCAGTTTGGGACGACAAAAGCGCTGATTTCGTCATTGGAAAAGCACACAGAAAATGAATGGCTAACTCGGGTTCGGGAGAGTGAGGACCTTGGCGCCCTTAAAAGTTTGGTTGAAGATGCCGAGATCCAGGCGCGTGCTAGTGATGGTGGGTCTGTGCGTTTGTTATGGGATGTTTGCCAAATTCCTGATTTTAGGAGCATATCGAACTCTGAACATTCGGACTTGTTGGGGACAATTTACAACTATCTTCATGAAAAAGGTCAAATTCCACAAGAATGGCTGGCGCAACAGATAAATCGGATAGACAAATCTACCGGTGACATTGATGCGTTGTCGAAAAGATTGGCATATATTAGAACCTGGACCTATGTTTCTCAGCGAAAAGATTGGTTAGAGGATCAAAGTCATTGGCGCGATGAAACTCGGGCTGTGGAAGACCGGCTGTCGGACGCACTTCACGTTGCCCTGACCCAAAGATTTGTCGATCGGCGTACCTCAATTTTGATGCGGCGATTGAAGCAAAAGGAGAGCCTTGTGGCTGACGTTAATAAAGATGGTGAGGTAACTGTTGAAGAACAGTTCGTAGGGCGGCTTGAGGGCTTTCAATTTAAACAAGATAACAGTGCATCTCCGGATGAGGCAAAAACGCTGCGGACAGCAAGTTTGCAAGCACTTGGGCCAGAGTTCCATTTGCGCGCAGAACGTATGTACAACGCTCCGGATACAGAAATTGATTATACTGAGCAGGGTGGCCTTATGTGGGGAGCTTCGGCTGTTGGTAAATTGGTATCTGGCCCCGATGCATTGAAACCGCAAGTTAAAGCCTTCGTTGATAATGAAGCTGGCACAGAAGTGGCTGAGAAAGTTACACGGCGTTTGCAACATTTTATTGACCGAAAAATTGCAGTTTTGTTCGAACCTTTATTAAACCTGCAACGTGATGACAGCCTGACTGGCATTGCACGTGGTTTTGGCTTTCAAATGGTTGAAAACCTTGGTGTGGTAGATCGCTCTGACGTTGGTGACGACGTCAAAGCTTTGGATCAAGATGCGCGCAGCGTGTTGCGTAAACACGGCGTACGTTTTGGTCAATTTACGATCTTTATGCCATTGCTTTTGAAACCAGCTCCAACACGGCTTAGGCTTGTGCTTTGGGCGCTCGCCTCTGGGTTGCAAGAATTTCCTGAATCGCCTCCTCCAGGCTTAGTGACCGTTCCGACGGATGCGAATGCGCCGTTAGGGTATCATTTGAAATCGGGTTACCGCGCCGCGGGCATGCGTGCGATTCGGGTCGATATGGCTGAGCGTTTGGCGGATATGTTGCGCAATCAGGACACACGCGAGGGTTTTGAGGCAAATTCTGATATGCTGTCAATTACAGGTATGACGCTCGAGCAATTTGCGGATTTGATGCAAGGCCTGGGGTATAGGGCCGTAAAAAGTGAACGAATAAAAGTTAAAGCTATTGTAGAAATGAAAGCTGAGGTCACTAGTGAATGTTTGGTAGGAGATGTTTCTGTGATTGAGGCTGAAACTGAAATCATCATTGAGCCTGAAGCCATAGTCGAACCAGTTGTTAATGATGCTTTGCCAAAGGCAGATGTGGTGGAAGAGCCTGCAGAGATGGAAGTTTTTTATAAATTTGCATGGGGCGCCCGTCGCCCCGATCGTACAGCGGAGGGGGGACAGAAAAACTCCAAGTCACGCAGTAAACCTCAGAATTCTACTAGCGGTAAGCGGCAAGGCAAGAAAGACATCAGTGGTGAGAAAAATGCCAAAAGCTTTCAGGCTCGGCCCCCTAAAAACGAAAAGCCAATCGATCCAAATAACCCATTTGCAGCAGCTTTGATGGGATTTAACAAAAAGTGAGCATTCTAAAGCCGGGTATCCGTATAGATAAATGGCTATGGCAAGCTCGGTTTTTTAAAACACGAGGCTTGGCAGCCAAGCTTGTTAAGTCTGGAAAACTTAGGATAAACGGATATCCAGTTTCTAAACCTGCACGGAATGTGTCAGTGGCTGACATATTAACTTTTCCGAAAGAAGACGATACGCGTGTGATTGAAATATATGAATTAGGCAGGAGAAGAGGGCCTGCGCCAGAAGCGCAAGCGCTCTACCATGATTTGTCTCCACTGGAGAAAAAGAGTGTTCAAATAGCTAGCCCAAGCACAAATCAGAAACCTACCAGCCAAGATCGCCGTGCTTTGAAAAAATTTAAAGATGATCTTCAGCAAAACTAAAGACTGCTTAACTTGCTAAATTTGCCGCGTGGAGCTATCTGGTCGCGATGAACAAAGGAAGTTAATAGAATGACATATGTAGTCATCGATAATTGCATTGCCTGTAAATATACTGATTGCGTGGAGGTATGCCCCGTTGATTGTTTTTATGAAGGTGAAAACATGTTAGTTATTCATCCTGATGAATGCATCGATTGTGGGGTGTGTGAACCTGAATGTCCTGCAGATGCTATTCTTCCTGACACGGAACCAGATATGGAGAAGTGGGTCGACTTTAATCGAAAGTATTCCGAATTATGGCCCGTTATAATTACTAAAAAAGATCAACTTCCAGAAGCTGAAACCCGCGACGGTGAGGAGGGAAAGATGGAGAAATATTTTTCTGAAGGCCCTGGGGAAGGTGGTTAATCTTGACGTCTTTATTTTCGACAATTTTTATGATAATCTAAAGCTTAGGATTTAGCTGTAGTCTTACACACAGCGCCCAGCGCAATCCCACATGAGTGCACCCTTTGACTGATACATTAGTCATCTGACTTCTGTGTTGAATGCTACGGCGTGAAAGGAATAAAATGAGCAAGAAGAAACTTGATTTCCGCATGGATGAATTTGTTGTTTATCCAGCGCATGGAGTTGGAAAGATTACACATGTGGAAGAGCAAGATATCGCAGGAGTTACACTCGAGCTTTACGTGGTTGCTTTTGAAAAAGATAAAATGACCCTTCGGGTCCCTACGTACAAAGCCCTAGAAGTCGGAATGCGTCCTTTGGCGTCACCAGAGTTGGTTTTACAAGCAAAGACAACTTTGCGAGGCAAAGCTAAAGTTAAAAGGGCCATGTGGTCTCGTCGTGCGCAAGAATATGAACAGAAGATTAATTCTGGTGATCTGATTGCTATTGCAGAAGTGGTAAGGGATTTGCACAGAACTGATGATCAACGTGAACAAAGTTACTCCGAGCGTCAGCTTTATGAGGCTGCTTTGGAACGTTTGACCCGTGAAATTGCTGTAGTAAACGGCTCTGAAGAAGCGATTTCTGGTCAAGAAATTAATGAAATTTTAGTTTCGCGAATAGTATAACTTTAAAAAGATAAACAATAAAAAGCTGCTTTTAATTTAGATTTTTGGCCGTTTTTTATTGGTAACCTTTTTAAAATTGGGACAAGGCTACGACGAATAGCAAGGAAGTGAGCTCGGCCGTCTGTTGGGTAGCACCTAATATATCACCAGTCTGGCCTTTAATTTTTTGATTAGCAATAAGTGCAACAATAATTGCAGCGATGCTCGCGCCCAGGATAGCGGCCCAGGCTCCCGTCACAATCGCTAAAATAGATCCAAGTCCCATAGCCAACCAAGCAGTTCCAATTTTTGGACGGCCAATTTGTGAAGAGAGCCCCGAGCCTCTGGCATTAGGTAATATGGCCATCACTGGGACCATTACAGCTCGTGACATCACCATTATGCCAATGATAGGTAAAATTGTTTTTTGGATCAACTGGCCATAGAGAGCAGCCTGCAAGCCGACCACAATTACCAAGCCTAATACACCGTAAGCGCCTATATGACTGTCCTTCATGATCTCTAAGCGTTGCGTGCGGGTCCAGCCTCCCCAAAAGCCATCTAAGGTATCAGCAAGGCCGTCTTGGTGCATTGCACCGCTAACAAAAGTGACTGAAGCTACTATCAGTATGCCAACTGCCAGCGGATTCAGGTCTAAAGCTAGCCCAATCCATGCGTAAATGCTGCTAATAAGGCCAAGGACCAGGCCAACTAGGCCAAACGCCCAACATTGTTGAGGGCCGCGCTCCTTTGCCCAAGCTTCATCAACGCGGACGGGAATTCTACTCAAGAGCCCAATTGCTGCTGGTATGTCGGCCCATTGTGGGCGCCAGGTGTCGTTGTTTGACATTGAAAAGGGCCTTTCGTCGTGTTTGCAATATATTGACTTGGGTAAACAAAGGAACAAGTTCAATCAACGGATTCTGGTTATGAGCATTAAACTTTCTTCCCTTTCTCAATTGCGAGCCCTTATGAGCTCATTACCTGGTCCAGACCAGGATGCGCTGAGAGCTGCTAGTGCGCGCAACTCACAACTCACGAAACCGCAAGGGGCTTTGGGTGATTTGGAGGAGCTGGCAATTTGGTATGCCAGTTGGTCTGGGAATGGTCGCCCAAATTTGAATGCGCCTCATGTGATTATCTTTGCTGGTAACCATGGTGTAGCATCTGTGGGTGTATCTGCATTCCCGCCAGAGGTAACTGAACAGATGGTTTATAATTTCCAAGCTGGTGGTGCAGCAATCAATCAGCTTTCTAGGGCGTTTGGTGCAAAATTAGATGTCTTTCCACTACAACTGAATAAGCCAACTGCAAATTTTACAGAGGCTTTTGCAATGTCTGAGCCTGAGCTTTTGGCTGCTTTACAAGTAGGTTGGGATTCAGTGGACCCCGACGCTGATCTTTTGGTAACCGGTGAAATGGGTATTGGTAATACAACCTCAGCAGCGGCCATCGCGGCTGCTCTTTTCGGTGGTGGAGCAGAAACTTGGGTTGGCCGCGGTACTGGTGTTGATGATGCAGGCTTGAAAATTAAAGTGGATGTGGTCGAGGCTGGGCTTGCAAGGCATTCAAGCATTTTGAGCGACCCTTTGGCTGTACTTCAAGCGCTTGGTGGCCATGAAATTGCTGCTATGGTGGGTGCCATTGTATCTGCACGTATCCAAAGCGTACCCGTTTTGCTAGATGGATTCATTTGTTCAGCCGCTGCTGCAGTTTTATTTTCGATGAGCCCAGATGCGCTGGATCATACGCGTGCAGGACATGTCAGTGCTGAGGGTGCTCATGCGAAAATGCTTACTATACTTGGCAAAAAGCCATTGCTATCTTTGGATCTTCGCTTGGGTGAAGGATCTGGTGGAGCGTTAGCAATTGGTGTTTTGCAGGGTGCTGTCGCCTGTCTTTCCGGTATGGCTACATTTGCCGAAGCGGGAGTTTCTGACGCGTGAGAAGGTCTTATAACAGGGTCGGTTAACCTATTGGCATATTTAATGTTATTAATTTACCAGACT
>JAPKEA010000543.1 GCA_028822275.1 Planktomarina sp.
CCTGCGAACGTCAAACATTTCACACAGACAGCGCAGATGTTGTTGGTTTGCTGTGTATCCGCGAAGCGAAGGAAGGTGGGAAATCACCTCTGGTTAGCGCAGAAACGATCTACAATCGGATGAAGCAAGAATGTCCTGATTTGCTTGAAAAACTCTTTGATCCGATTGCAACGGACCGCCGCGGCGAGATCCCGGATGGGGCCAAGCCTTACATGGAAATCCCAGTGTTGAGTTGGTATGAGGGCAATCTGACCGTCTTCTACCAGCGGCAATATATCGACAGTGCGCAGCGGTTTGACGGCGCGATGTGTCTGTCTCCAGAACATGTTGAGGCGTTGGACATGTTCGACGCCTTGGCCAATGATCCTGAACTTTGTTTTGGCATGCAATTACAGCCAGGGGACATGCAGTTCGTTTATAACCATTCGCAGTTGCATGACCGTACTGGATTTCTCGATTGGCCAGACCCAAGCCAACGACGCCATCTGATGCGCTTGTGGTTGTCGATTGAAGGGGACCGCCCTTTGCCTGAAGCCTTCAAGGAACGCTATGGCACAATTGAAGTTGGGAACCGGGGTGGTATCATTACCGAGCATACCAAACTACATGCGCCAATTGACTGAGCAAAAAAAAGGCATCGCTATGAGCAAAAACCCCTTTAAGATTTATAACGATAAACCAACAACAGTAGACGGAATTTATAGCCAAGCTGAAGTTGGTCTCGCAAATCGAAATAGCGGTATTTTGTTGGAGACCCTGGCCTTAGACATCACTCCGACGGGGGGCACTATCTACTCAATCATTTTGATGTGCCTTTGTTGGATAGCGTAAAACATAGATTAGAATTTTCAGGGTCTTTTGAAACGCCTTTTGAACTGTCGATAGAAGAAATCAAAGCGATGCCTGCGGTAACAATGCCCGTAACCATGGAATGCGCTGGCAACGGACGCGCTGGTGTTTCGCCGCGATCCCATTCCATGCCTTGGATGTATGAAGCCGTCGGCACATCTGAATGGACGGGAACAAAACTAGCCCCATTAATTGAGAGAGCTTGCCCAAACAACGATGTCGTCGAAATTTCATTCACCGGCGCAGATTATGGTTACGACATGGGTGAGCCTCACTTCTTTGGACGCAGTTTAAGACTTGCCCAAATTAGAGAACTCGATGTCTTGCTGGTTTACGCGATGAACGGCGCACCTTTACTGCCCCAACACGGTGCACCTTTGCGGATCATCGTTCCGGGTTGGTATGGAATGGCGAGTGTTAAGTGGCTCGCAAATATCAAAGCCTTGACCAAGCCCTATGATGGTTTTCAACAGATTAAGACCTATCAATTCAAGACGCACAAAGATGATGTGGGCATACCCATTCAGACCATTCGCGTGAAATCTCTTATGGTTCCGCCGGGAGTTCCTGATTGGTCAACACGTAAACGTTTTGTATCTGCCGGTGCAGTTGATCTGGTTGGAAGAGCATGGTCAGGCGGTGGCACTCCAATTAATAAAGTCGAAGTAGAGATCGCGGGCGATTGGAGACCAGCAAAACTTTCGGCAAATAGAGATCGCTACGCATGGCAAAAGTGGACATTCTCTTGACTAGCTGAACCAGGGGAATATATTTTGAGATGTCGCGCAAGCGATGCGAATGGCAATATCCAACCCCTTGATCCGCCTTGGGATCAGGCTGGTTTCGCCAATAACGCGGCCCAATGTGTTCACGTGTTTGTTAAGTAATGGCAAAGGGAGTGGCCGTACTTCACCCTTATCTGCGAGTTTCTCGCTCTACCCTTTTCGAATGAACTGATGTCTTTTAGCTTTAGGATTTTTCCGGTTGGTGTACGCTTCGAAGTCGATCCAAATGACCAGCGAAACAGTCGGTTGATGGATAAAATAAAATCCTAAATTATTGAACTGTAAGGCAGGGTCAGCCAAAACTACTTGAGACGGGTAGCACTGCTTTGTAGCGTCGGTGGATGACAAACCGCGCACTTTGTATGTGCCAATTCGCTGTCTCATGTCCACTCCTCAGTGGTTACGATGAGCCAAAAACACTCTCTTATCAAATTATACTATTTGGACCCATTGGCGCTGACGTTAGACAGTCATCAATCCTCACACCGTCATCCA
>JAPKEA010000544.1 GCA_028822275.1 Planktomarina sp.
ACCCTGATCTACCTTAAACCGGCTGCAAAGTGGTCGAACAAACAGGACCACCTCTTATATTGCTTTAAAGAATATCCAGCCCGAACCTACCTTGGTTGCTGTGAGGATATTGATTGGATTGGTAGGGGATAAGGACGTAGCAGAATATTGTCGTGACCATGCTAAAGCCTTTGTTCGTTATTTGGAAAACAGCGGCAATAAGACAGGTACAATAAGACGTAGGTTAGCCAGCCTGACAGCAATCTTGAACTATGCCGCAGTTACCCTAAAACCCGAAGATTTTGGTCTGAGATGATGCGGAAATTATCTGTGACTGTTGATGTGCGTCAATTTTCAAATTGGGTTCAAGGCAAGGTCATGTCGGTGCATCCTCGCGCATCAGACCTGCAGCCTTCAGATCTGCCCAAAGTGCTTTGGGAACATCTGCCTGTGCAGCACGCAAATTACCTTTCATTTCGGCCACGCCTTGCCCGCCGGGGATCACTGCAACATGGGCTGGATGCAAAAGCGGAAACTGGAAAGCGGCGTCAACCATGCGAACACCGTGATCTGTGCAAACGTCTTCTATCGCGTTTACGCGGTCAATGATGTCTTGAGGGGCGGGGTCGTAGTTATAAAATGATCCGGGCTTTGCCCCCGTGGCTAGGATGCCGGAATTATACGGCCCGCCCGTTATGATCCCAATTCCACGGGCCTCACAAAGTGGCAAAAAACTATCAAGCGCTTTCTGTTCTAAGAGAGTATAGCGCCCTGCGAGTAAAAACATGTCAAAATCACCGCGTTCGGCCAGAGTTTGGCACACTTCCCACTCATTCACGCCACCACCAATCGCTTTTATAACCTTCTGATCGCGCAAAGAGATCATTGCGTCATAGCCACGACCACCAAAGAATTCTTCGACCCGCATGTCTGAGGCGGCTTTTGATCCATGGGAAAAAGCACAAAGATCATGAACATAAAGAATGTCGATCCGGTTCACTCCAAGGCGTGAAAATGAATGTTCAAACGAACGCATGACGCCATCATAGGTGTAGTCAAAATTCTCACGGCGTTGTGGCACGTCAAACCATTTGCCAATACCGGCACGATGTTCGGGGGTGCAATATTCAATCAGGCGGCCGATCTTGCTGGATAAAATGTAACTGTCGCGCGGCTTGTCGCGCAAAAACGGGTTCAAGCGGGTTTCTGACAATCCCAGACCGTAAAGGGGTGCAGTATCGAAATAGCGCACGCCCCCCTCCCAAGCGGCATCAAGCGTTGCACGCGCATCATTATCCGAAATTGCCTTATAGAGGTTTCCCAATGGCGCTGTGCCAAAGCCCAATTCAGTGAATGTAAGGCCACCATTTCCAAGTCTGTCCCAGTGCCGTGTCTGCAACCCCATCTCAATCACCCTCTGTCGTGATAAAACTTACCCAATTTTTTGTTCCATGAACGAAGAAGGTACAGCGCCACTTTGTTCGCAACCCCCTACCCAATGCAGCAAGTACGACATATCTTGGCCTGTGACAGCAAAAATTTTGTTGTGACAGTCTTTCGGACCCGTATCGAGCCAGCTCGTTCCCGCAGTACCTGACATCTCAGAAAAAGGCTCTTCCGTCAGCCGGAGACGTAGGTACTCTTTCGGCAAGAAAGTGCGAAAGATACGATCAAACAGATTTGGCTTGTCATGTTTTATCCACAGTAATTTTGGGCCAGTGAGCCTCGGAAAAACGATGCTGCCAAACAGTTGGGCGGGCTTGGCATTTGCGCGGGTGTCATTCCACAAAATGCATGGTCGCAGACCTTGGTCAGCGGCGTCAAGCACTGTCGATGATCTGGATGAAATTCCTGACACAAGAGCGGAATTTCAGCGTATTATAGACAAGACGGCCGACAACCCTGCAATAATACAAGCCGTTGAGCGATTTGAATTCTACGAACAGGCAAAACGCGCTTATTGTATCATGCAAACTGCCGAGAGGCGGCTCTATGGGAATATTATTCTGAAAAAAGGCGTAGTGGCAACAAGTTAAGCCAGCAGCAGACCCAGATGGACTTGGAACGGCGAAACGCATCAAGTAATAGACATGAAGCCGTTTATTAATACTAAAGGTAACTGCCCAGGATGTTTCGCGTGCACTCCTG
>JAPKEA010000545.1 GCA_028822275.1 Planktomarina sp.
CCAAAACCCCTAGTGGGTTTTGGGATTATTCCAGTTTACTCAGAAGCTTCATGAAAGGTGAAAAGTCTGTTAATGAATTTATGATTCAAGCCCTACTAAATGTGAAGGGGTGGGGCATCAAAAACGTATTATGAAACGCAAAGCAATGACAGCCTTCAGACGGACGTATCGTAAGGAATTTCTTTTGGTTGGCATAGCGATCTCCCACCCCAACAACAGCTTGGCTCTAGCCTTTAATGGCTTATCATCCATGGCCGTTTATTAGGGAAGCTTTTAGAGCCATCAGGCCTGTGTAACGTGCTTGAACTGATCTTTTTTCCCCCGCCACCACAACACCCGCATCCTGGCCCATGGCTAGTACGTTTAGGGCTGTCCACACTACGTTCATTTGTGGTGTGTGCTTTCTTTAAAGCACTGCTCATGAAAGTTCGGTTTGGTGCAGTCAACATAACGCGGGGCGCCGGGGTTGCACATTCTGGGCAATCGTGTGGCTTTTTAAAAAGTTCCATTGAAACCAGTTCGGAAAAAGGCCCACAGCTGTTGCAAAGATATTCATAAACGGGCATGAAAGTGTCCTTTTTTTGGTGGATAATCGGCGACCCGGAAGATAGGGCCGCCAAAAGTTATTTATAAGTCTGGAGCCAGTGGTATATCAACAGAACCATCTATGTACTTCTTGGGACCATCGACGCCAGGTTTGAGGTCAAAATCGAATATATCCGTTGGCAGCCAGAGCGTAGCACAAGCATTTGGAATATCAACAACACCTGAAATATGGCCCTGTACTGGCGCTGTCCCTAGGATCGCATACGCTTGTGCACCTGAATACCCAAACTTCTTAAGATACTCGATCGCGTTCAGACAGGCCTGACGATAAGCAATATGCACATCAAGATAATGCTGACCACCTTGTTCATCGACCGAAATACCCTCAAATATTAAATAATCATCATATTTTGGTGTCATTGGCGATGGTTGGAAAATTGGATTTTTAACTCCGTATGAGTTCATTCCATCTTTGATTAAAGAGACTTTGATATGTATCCAACCAGCCATTTCGATAGCACCACAAAATGTAATCTCTCCGTCGCCTTGACTGAAGTGCAAATCACCCATCGAAAGACCAGCGCCGTCTATATAAACGGGAAAAAATACTTTAGAGCCACGGGATAGGTCTTTAATATCACAATTACCGCCATGTTCACGGGGTGGAACAGTTCGAGCCGCTTCTGATGCAGCTTGGTCGCGGGCCTCACCCTTCAAGCGACCCATATGTGCAGTTGGTCCACCGTCTGGTAAGGCGGCAAGTGGTGGCACGCGGTCAGGGTCTGTTGCTACCAGCGCACTTTCGCGCGAATTCCACATATCAAGCATGTCTTTATCTGGCAGACAACCGATCAGACCTGGGTGAATTAGACCTGCGTAGCGCACGCCAGGAACGTGGCGGGATTTTGTAAACATACCCTCAAAATCCCAAATCGATTTTTGCGCTTCAGGGAAGTGCTCAGTCAAAAAACCGCCACCATTCTTTTTTGAAAAGAAACCATTGAAGCCCCAATTCATCTCTTCTTTGGCACCAATATCAAGAATTTCAACGACCAGAAGATCACCAGCCTCTGCGCCTTTGACGCCTATTGGCCCGGACAGGTAGTGGACTTGCTCAAGTTCCACATCGCGTACATCAGAAGCGTCATTATTATTCGCGATCTGACCACCAGTCCAGTCATAGGTTTCAATCTTAAAGTCATCACCCGGCTCTACCCAAACGCCAATTGGAATGTCGGGGTGCCAACGATTATGGATATTTTCATTCGTAAGTGGACTTTCGCTTAAATTTACTGAGATAAGTGTATCGGCCATTTATTTTCCTCTTTTGCTTTTTACTTCGTTAAACGAACAGAGATTTCGATACTCATACTTCGCCCAATTCTTCACGTGGACTTTCGTAAACGATGAAGTTTGAATTAAAGCCAAACTCGACTGTTACCTATGAGGTCATTTGTAATGGTCAGCATCGCATTTTGTGTTTGATAAGTATTAATTATTAGTAGCTTGCAGCGCAGGGACTAGGATATACGTCGTTTGACGTAGCGTAGTTCGCGGATTCAACACGCCGGTGCAAATAC
>JAPKEA010000546.1 GCA_028822275.1 Planktomarina sp.
ATGTTGTGTAGATTTTAATGTTGTAAACCATAAAAGTTACCTTCTCTTATCAAAGTCAAACTATTAAATTTGGTTATTTTTTTTAAGTTTTAATTTTTTACTCATTAGTTTGTGTAAAATTTTTTTGTTTAAAATTATATTTTTTGGCTAAAATTTTTTTGTTAGGTTATTGATTTACTTATTTTAATAAATGAACACCCTTTTAAATTTTTTTATAAAATCTAACCAGTTTTTTTGCTGTCTTCATGTCAAAATCATAATTTTAATGTTTTTAAGGTGTGTTCTTGACTTTTTGCGAGCAGAATGGCTTAGAGAGCAAATCGTAAATTGCGGGCCGTTAGCTCAGCTGGATAGAGCAGCCCACTTCTAATGGGCAGGTCGGGGGTTCGAGTCCTCCACGGCCCGCCAATTTACTTTTATTGTCATTTGCCGATGGGGCATAAGCGTGCACTAAAGTGCGATTTCATGCATACCCCCTGTCAATAAGTTTGTATTTAGTGCGGGTTTAGATGTTTCTGTGAATATGCGTGCGGATACGCACAATATTTAGTGTTGCCCTCTGAAGCTGTTAAAAAAACTTAAGTGTCATTCACCCATAACAATAAATATTTTGACCCATAGGTGGGCAAATAGCTGTCAATCAATATCTGTATTTCTGCACACTTGATGATTCTCGATCCATAAAGCTCCGGCAAAATATTCTAACCATAGTAAGATTTAGCCATGGAGAAAATGGAAAACGGTGGGACGGGATATTCTGTTGCTCTCCATTCCTGCGTAATACACAGCATTAAATGTCCATTATACCCAATTTTTTGTCCATCAAACACAAGATAATTGTCCACTAAAAATCCAATACTTGAGTTAATTGTTTTATAATAGTACCTTATGTATTTTCTGTAATGGGCGGAACAAAGGCTACCAATGACATGAAACTAGTAGACGAAGGACTGGTTTGGGCTGTAAGTAAATTCCGACATGAATGTCGGAAAGCGGGACTTCGCTGCGCTTTGCATAGAGGTATGCTGTGCGGACAAAGTGTGAATTCGTTACGGTTGCGCTAATGGCTGCTTTCTTGGTGTTGGGGCATCATGTTTTTATGCTGTGCGAAACTCCCGCCACTCAACGCATGCCCTCGTTCCATTCTTCAACCTACTAGTGCACTCAAATCGCCAAAGGTCACAAAAATGAATACACTTACTAAACTCTCTGTTGATGCTAACACCGCGCCAGACACCAACGACCTAGACGGTTGGGTTGTCGTTGACGGCAAACCAACAATGCGCACTTGGGCTTTACATACGAATTCCGACGGCACCATGTTATCCGGCGTGTGGGAAGCAACGCCTGGCACATACCACGCGACATACACTGCTTATGAATTCGTTCACTTGATCTCTGGTCGCATCGTAATCACACCGGATGGCGGAACCTCCGTGACGGTTGAGGCTGGTGATGCCTTCGTTGTCGAAGCTGATTTCAAAGGTACATGGCAAATCGAAGAACCAGTGCGCAAACACTTTGATTTCAAGCTATAGCAGACATTCAAGCGTTTCGCAGCATCAGTCAAAGAGGGCTCCAAGCCCCCGTTCGCTGCGGGACACACCAAGGTCCGCTATGGGCCGGAAGCGGCTCCCCTATTAATCTCACCAAGCGGCGGACTTATTCTACATGATGGGCTTCATTAATCTGTATTTCAAAGATTTTTTGTGCTTCTAGCCTGTCCTGAACGATCGTTAGATTTGGGCGGCCTTTTGATGTACTAGTCTCGTAGCATCTAAGATTAAAAAGCTTTTATACAGGTCTTTGCACCGCTTACGTTTGAAAAGGTGTTTCTGATTTACAGATTTTGGGGAAACGCCGCCTAGGTTACTCGTTAACGCGCAGACTTAGTATCGCTGCGCAAGGCAGGGCTTGGCGCGTGATGACACCAAAGATTTTCCAAAAAATTAATATAATATATTGAATTTGGTACTTCAGCCTGTGTTAAATAAATGTAGGATGAGCCCCCTCAAACACTTGAACCACTTTCGAATTCATCCGTTTTGGTCTTGTCACGGCTTAGTTTCGGTCTCTTTCGAGCAATGTTTGCTATGAATGGCAAAGAGATACACAGACGCGTTT
>JAPKEA010000098.1 GCA_028822275.1 Planktomarina sp.
GACAGATGAAGCAAGCGTTTCAGTTCTTTCTGTTGGTTACACTGCTGGTGCAACCGAAGTTGGCGTTGAATATGACAGCGACGCTGGTACATCATTCACGGCTGATTGGTCTGCAGGCGACTTGTCCGCTGACCTAGAATACACAGCAGCTGGCGATTTGGCAGCAAACGGTGCGTATGGTATGGGAGCACTTTCACTAGGAGCAGGCTTTAACGATGCTTCAGAAACATATGTAGAAGCTGCATACGACCTAGGTGGCGGAGCTTCGTTCGGTGCAATCTATGCAGAAGCAGCTGACCAAAACCCAGCTGAAGACAACGCTACAGGTACAACCGTATCTCTCAGCTTTTCATTCTAAATAATAAATCTAATTTAATTAAAGGCGGCCTTAGGGCTGCCTTTTTTTTGTGCTAACTATAAATGACTACCTTCATTTGCTAAATGCTAGCCCTGGAAAACCTTATCAAACCAAAGTATGAGTATCGCTGTGCCAAGTTGGGCAAAGTTGTAAAGTACGCACAAAAAGGACATTCCATGTCGAGCTACTCACCCGCTGAAATTGAAGCCAAATGGCAAGCTGCTTGGAATAAAAGCGAAACTTTTAAGGCTGTAGCTTCAGAAAATCGTCCAAAATACTATATTTTGGAAATGTTTCCGTATCCTTCTGGTCGGGTCCACATGGGCCATGTTCGTAATTATACAATGGGTGATGTAATTGCGCGGTATAAACTTTCAACAGGTCATAATGTATTACACCCAATGGGTTGGGACGCATTTGGTATGCCGGCCGAGAATGCTGCAATGGCAATTGGTGAGCACCCAAAAGACTGGACTTACGCAAATATCGATACAATGCGCGAGCAGATGAAACCTCTGGGCCTTTCGATCGACTGGTCCCGCGAATTTGCGACGTGTGATCCTGAATATTATGGACAACAGCAAGCTCTGTTTATTGACATGTTGGCCAATGATTTAGTTTACCGTAAAAATGCAATGGTTAACTGGGATCCAGTTGATATGACCGTTTTGGCAAATGAACAAGTTATAGATGGAAAAGGCTGGCGTTCCAACGCTGAGGTTGAGCGACGTGAATTAACCCAATGGTTTTTCAATATTTCGTCCATGTCTGAGGAGCTTTTAGATGCTTTGGATGATCTAGAAAATTGGCCTGCAAAAGTACGCTTGATGCAAAAAAACTGGATTGGTAAGTCACGCGGCTTGGACATGGCTTTTTCACTGACTTGTCCTCGAGAAGAGTGTTCAGAGATTACCGTTTATACCACGCGGCCAGATACTTTGGCTGGTGCATCTTTCATAGGTTTGGCTCCAAACCACCCACTGACCGAAAGTCTGGCAGAACAAGATCCTGATTTAGCAGACTTTTGTGCCGAATGCAAAAAAATGGACACAACTGAAGCTGCGATGGAAAAGGCTGAGAAGAAGGGATTTGATACTGGTTTAACCGTTGAAAACCCACTTGGAGGAGAGCCACTGCCGGTTTGGGTCGCTAATTTTGTCATGATGGACTATGGGACTGGGGCCATATTTGCTTGTCCCGCTCACGATCAGCGCGATCTTGATTTTGCAAGAAAATACCATCTACCTGTGATTGACACCTTTTTTGCCCTCGACAATAGCGCTCCTGTCGAGGATGTGGCTTTTATACCTGCAAAATCTGAGAAAGTGCGTTGGGTAAACCAACCTGCAGGCTTAGATATTGCAACTGGTCAGGAGGCAATTGACGCAACGGTGGACTGGGCGGAAACCAGGGGACTTGGAACTGGAAAAACGCAATATCGTCTTCGCGATTGGGGCTTGAGTCGGCAGAGATATTGGGGCTGCCCTATCCCCGTAGTGCATTGTGATGCCTGTGGAATTGTGCCTGAGAAAAAGAAGAATTTACCCATTCGTTTGCCGGACGATGTGACGTTTGACATCCCTGGAAATCCACTTGATCGCCATCCCACTTGGCGAAACTGCAAATGTCCAGCCTGTGGTGCGGATGCACTGCGGGAAACAGATACAATGGATACATTTGTGGATTCCTCGTGGTATTATGCGCGCTTCACCGCTCCAAATGCAGTCACACCAACGGACTTGGATGAAGCTAGTTACTGGATGAACGTTGATCAGTATATTGGTGGTATTGAGCATGCAATTTTGCACCTGCTTTATTCCCGCTTTTTTGCGCGTGCGATGCAAATTTGTGGACATCTTCCCAAAACTGCGATTGAGCCGTTTGATGCGCTGTTTACTCAGGGCATGGTCACACATGCGATCTACAAAAGCGATGGAAAGGACGGACGTCCAGTTTACCATTACCCCGAAGATGTTGATCTGCGCGATGGCAGAGCTTTTTTGAAATTGGATCGTTCGGAGGTTACTGTTGTACCTTCTGCTAAAATGTCGAAATCAAAAAATAATGTTGTGGATCCAGTAAATATTATCAAAAGCTACGGCGCTGATACAGCTCGCTGGTTCGTGCTGTCTGATAGCCCTCCTGAGCGAGATGTTGAGTGGACTGCCTCTGGTGCAGAAGCTGCCTTTAAACACCTTAACCGTGTTTGGTTAATGTCTGATAAGATAAAAAAAATGGATCGGAATGCGCAGGGAGAGGGCAATAAGGAATTATTGCGTGCCATACATAAAACGGTCCAAGAGGTGACGCTTACCCTCGAAAGCTTTGGATTTAATGCAGCAATAGCAAAACTGTATGGAATCACTGCAACGCTGGGAAAATCAAAGGCAGATTATGCAACACAACGTGATGCCATTATGATCTTGGCACAGTTAATGTCTCCGATGACACCACATGTTGCAGAAGATATTTGGATGCATCAGGGTGGTGAGGGTCTTATTGCAAACGCATGTTGGCCAGTTCCAGACCCGGCTTTACTCGTTGAAGACGAAGTGACGTTGCCGATCCAGATAAATGGCAAGCGGCGTGATGAAATAGTGGTGTCAAAAAATATGAGCAAAGATGAGCTTGAAGTGCTGGTTCTAAAGAATAAAGCTGTGCTGAAGGCACTGGATGGTGCTACACCTAAGAAGCTTATTGTTGTTCCTGGGCGTATTGTAAATGTGGTTATCTGATCGACGTAGGTTTCTTTTTGGCTTCACAGCGCTTGCGGGCTGCGGATTTTCGCCGGCAAACGGACCTGCCTCTCAGGGTGATAAGTTATATAATTCGGTTTTCATCCAAGCGCCAACTAACCGTGTTGAGTTTGAACTTGTTCGCCATCTTGAGGGGCGTTTAGGGCGTGCCTTAAACCGCAAGTATAATTTGCTATTCACGCTCAGCATTGACCAAAAAGCGGCTGTTGTTTCAGCTGCTCAAGAGACGGACCGGTTTAGTCTGGTTGGGACGTTAGATTACTCATTGATTGATGCGAACGGCAGTGTGATTTTGAAGGCGACTGAGACCTCATTTACGAGTTACGCATCGACTGGTACGACACTCGCAACTGAACAGTCCAAACGTGACGCTGAGGACCGATTGATGATCATACTTGGTGACCAATTAAACGCCCGTTTATTAGCGACATTTGGATCATGAAACTTTCAGCACGGGATGCTCTTAGGGCTTTTGCAAACCCAGACCTGAAGAAAACGGGTGTCCTGATTTATGGTGCTAATGCAATGCGTGTTGCTTTAAAGCGGCAGCAATTAGTGAAAGGTCTCATCGGAACAGCGGGCGAGGGGGAGATGCGGCTCACACGTATTCAAGGCTCAGAATTACGCCGTGATTCTGTGGCGTTGAATGATGCTATTAAAGCGGTAGGATTTTTTCCGGGACCACGGGTTGTACTTGTGGAAGACGCAAATGAAAATTGTGCTGATTCCGTATTAGTTGCTCTTAAAGATTGGCTGCCAGGCGATGCGCAAATAGTTGTGATTGGTGGCGCCATGAAGCCCACCTCAAAGATTCGTAAAGCCTTTGAGGCTCATACGAACGCTTTGGCCGTGGGCATATATGATGAACCACTTTCGCGTGCCGAAGTTGAAGCCGCAATGGCGAAGGTTGGCCTTGGTGAGCTGAGGTCTGAAGCGCGTGATGCGATTGGGGATCTGTCAAAGGCTTTGGACCCGGGTGATTTCGCTCAATTCTTAGAAAAGTTATCTTTGTATTGCATGACGCAAGCTGGACCAGTAACGATTGATAATGTTGAACAATGCGCCCCGCAATCAACTGAGGCGCAGCTTGATGATGTGATTGCACTTGTTGGGGATGGCGATGCTCACGGGCTATCACCGGTACTTCACCGAGTTCTTGCCCAAGGCGGCAGTGCTACGGGTCTATGTATTGCCGCTCTGCGATATTTTAGAATGTTGCACGCTGCGGCATGTGATCCTGGAGGCCTATCTTCAGGGTTAAGCAAATTAAGACCACCAGTTTATGGACCACGGCGTGATCGAATGCAAAAACAGGCTATGGATTGGGGTTTAGTGCGCCTGGAGCAGGCAATCCACATTTTACTTGAAACAGATTTGAAGTTACGTTCAGCCGGTCAAACTGCACCACAGATGGCTTTGGTTGAGCGCTGTTTCATCCGGTTATCTATGATGGGAAAGAGATAAATGTACACAGTTTTAGGAACCACAAAAAATCGTACTTTCCGCGTTATATGGGCTCTTAATGAACTGGGTCTTGATTATAAGCAAATCCAGGCTGCTCCAGGTTCTTCAGATGTAAAATCACATCTGGATACTGGTAAAGTCCCCGCTTTGATTATTGGTGGAGAAGCCTTGCCAGACAGTGTCGCAATCATCACATTCCTTGCAGATCGCCATAACAGCCTGACGTTCCCTGCAGGATCAATTGATAGATTGAGACTCGATGGGCATATTAATTTTTTAATTGAGGAGTTTGATTCGTTGTTGTGGGTTGCCGCAAAAAATACATTCATCAATCCGGAAAATAGAAGGGCAGAAGCTGTGAAGCCAGTTATGAAATGGGAATACCAAAGAAGTTTGGCGCGTTTAGAAGAGCGTCTGCAGGGTGAATACCTGATGGGTGATGAGTTCACGATTGCTGATATTCTGGCGGTGCATTGTTTCAACTGGGCTTTTGTTGCTAAATTCCCTGCGCCCACGGACGCGTTAAATGTTTATATAAAGCGTTGCAAAGACCGGACTGCTTATAAAAAAACTTTGGCAGAAGCATAACGAGCCGCTGCCGTTCCTGCCCAATGTCCTGTCGCCATACAAGCTGTGATGAGATATCCGCCAGTTGGAGCTTCCCAATCTAACATTTCGCCGGCGCAAAATATTCCTGGATATTCGTTCAACATCAATTCGGGTGAGATGTTTTTCCAAGATACACCACCACCAGTTGAAATTGCTTCATCAATAGGCTGTGTTCCTAAAAGCGGTAACTGAGATTTTTTGACAGCCTTTACCATTTGATCTGGTGTCTGTGGCGCCGGCTGGGTCAGTTCAAAGAACAAGGCTCGTTTAGCTGCATCTAGTTTTACATATTTGCGTAGGAAGTTTCCAAGGCTCTGCTTGGGATTACGAAGTGCAAACATATCATACAGAAGTCCTGTTTCAATCTGTGGTGCAAGATCAAGTTCTGCGTGGGCGGCCTGCCGAAGCTCACGGCCCAAAGCATAGATTGCGCCTCCCTCAACGCCAGTACTTGTTATTACGCACTCGCCTCTGCTCATTTTCTTTGCCACAGAAAGTCGAATGTTTTTCAAGGGTTGTCCAAAATGGGGAACCATATGCTCTGACCATGCAATGCGCATACCCACATTCGCCGCTGTGAAAGGAGTGATGGAAATCCCTGCCTCAGCGAATAAAGCACTCCAAGCTCCATCAGACCCTAGCTTCGACCAACTGCTACCACCGAGAGCAAGAACCATCACAGGGGCTGAAATTTGAACTGTGCCCTCTTGCGTTTTAAAATTATGGACATGGTTTGTATTTAGTGGTCCAGACCAGCGGCAGCGCTTTAGGAAAGTTACCCCAAGCGTACTGAGGTGTTCTACCCAAGCGCGTAGAAGTGGTGAGGCTTTCATCTTTTTTGGAAAGACGCGCCCGGTACTGCCTGTAAAAATGTCTTGACCGTGCCTAAGAGCAAAATTCGAAACCTCTGTTGGACCAAATGCATCGAGCATGGGGCGCAATTGTATCGGTGTGTCAAATTGATTTAAAAAAACATCAGCCGCTTCATTTTTAGTGAGGTTCAGCCCAGTTTTACCAGCCATCAAAAACTTGCGCCCTGGTGACGGCATTGCTTCGGTAATAGCAACCTTGTGACCTGCTTCAGACAGTTGTTGAGCGGCCATTAGCCCGGATGGACCCGAACCTACGACGACTGCATCGAAATTTAAGATGGGATTGCTCCTTTTTGATCAACGAAACTGGCTAGAGAGTTTTTTAACTTAATTGTGTTCTAACATATTCTGATTGGGATATATAATATCAAAATTAATGTATCTGGTCCGTAGTGAGACATGGGTAGTTCGCTATGACCCTAAGTTTCGAGTGAAAAAATAAAATTTCATCACTAAATCAGCTCTTAGTATTTACCTGGTGATTTACTTAAACATCTTGCTGATTGTGTTGATGTGTTCACGGTCGGCGTTAATGCAGTCTGAAAGTAGGTCGAAGGCTCTTTCAATGAGGGCTTCCGGCTCCACAATATAATCAACCAAACCCCAATCTAGTGCTGTAGAAGCTGAAATTTTTTCCCCCGCCATAATCAACAACTTTGTTTTTGCGGGCCCGATTAACCTTTGCATCCTAATTGGGTCAGAAGCTTGTGGTAAAATTCCTAATTTCATAACGGGATAGAAAAATTTAGTATGTGGGACTATGAGCCTAATATCGCACGCAATTGCCATGCCATTTGCACCTCCAGCAACTGTCCCGTTTAGCGCTGCAATCGACATACCTTTGAATTGTGCAACCTTAAATGACAATTCTTCCCAAAGGGTTGATAGTGCGAGGCCGTTTCTGGCAGCTTCTAGATCAGCACCGGCGCTGAAAACCTTTCCACTTCCCGTTAAGATTAGTCCGTGCTGCCCTTCTGCTGAACCAACAGCATTGCACAAATCTTGTAGCATTTGTTCGGTTAAGGCGTTTGCCTTGTCTGGTCGATTAAGTGTGATGAGTGTAGTTTTGTCTTTTTGCTGAACCTTAATCATTATTTTAATTTATCCGTCTTGCGTTGATATAAAGTGGTATCACTTGAATATTACTCTTGCCTGTCTGACTATTAACAATAGAAGTTTCACAAACAAGAGACGTATCTTTTGTGCAGGGTATTTAAAAAGGAATATATTTTTGAGAAATAAATTTATTGGGGTAATTTGTTTGGGCTTTTCCAGCCTTTCTGCGCCTGCTTTTTCGGATATTTCAGTGGAAGAGGTGTGGGCAGATACAAAGAAGTGGATGCTTATGGATCCAAGCACAGCTGTGACCTTTGGAGTGGTAGAAAGTTTTGGGGATCGATTGGTCGCAAAAGATATTAGAATTGTTTATGATGATGATAATATTATAGTAACCGCCGGAATTGAAGCAATAGAAATTAAGGAAGCAGGTGATGGGTCGGTCGAATTAATCTATCCTGAAGTTATTCCTATAAGCCTAAGCACCAGCTCTGTTGAAGAAGCTATAAACATTGATATGGAGCTAGACCTTGGTGATTTTCGTTATGTTGTTGACGGTACGCCAAAAGATTTAACCTATACAGTAAATAGTCCCAAAATACAGATTTCAATTGTTGATTTTGGTGCCTTAAAAAAGAAAATAATGGCTTCTGCTGTGCTTACAATTAGGGACCTTAAAGGTACGCACCGCACTTTGGATGCTGGGGATCTTATAGGCCTTGTTTCCAATTTAGAGTTGGGAAGTATTGTTGGAAACTTATCATCTTACAGTCAAGAATCTGGTGAGGGCATTAACCTAAGTATGTCCACGTCTGATATTGAAGGTGCCTATGAAATTAGCTTACCAAGTAATTTAAGCGAGCTGAACCCTAAACAACCGTTTCACGAAGATATGGAGTTCGATTTAAGGTTTTCTTACGGCAATACAGTTTTGGACCTTGTGACTAATATTGAGGATAACGCGATTGATTTTAAGATGGG
>JAPKEA010000547.1 GCA_028822275.1 Planktomarina sp.
AGCTCGTATGGGTCCTTGAGCGCGCTTATAAGTATTCACGAGAAGAAATAAGCGCTGCATTACTCGGAATTGTAACCGCGAGCCAGCTTGCAGTTGAAACAGCTGACGATATTGCGGCAATTGTGCACCTTTATCAAAATGAAGGCTTTGACTTTGCTGATCTTATGATCCGTCGAGCGGCCATTCGCAGTGGCGCTGATGTGCTTACGACTTTTGACCAAAAACTGGCAAAGCTTGACGGTGTTGAGTTGTTAGGAACCACACATTGAAATCCTCTTTGGGTGAATATTATGTGGTGTGCTCCTTGTTTACAAAGATTATGTTATGATGACCTTCAGTGTTAAAGAGGCAAGCGCCAAATTATCAGAATTAATGGAAGATATTGCAGTCAGCCATGAGCCGGTCGTGATAACCAGTAAGCATTATAATGCGGTTTTGGTCGCTGAAGATCATTGGAAAGTAATCAATGAGACATTGCATTTCTTATCAGCACCCGGCATGCGTAAATCAATTTTAGGCGGCATGCAGGAAGGCATCGAAGGCGCCGCAAAAGAGCTAAAATGGTAACGGGGATACTGAACCATACTGAGACCGCTTAGAGCGAGGCAAACCAACCGCCGATGAGCTCCGACGTGCCGGTAGTCAAGGAATTGTAAATATATCTATAGATTTTTATTTTTGCTAGTTATAGGTAGAAAATAGATATCCGCCCTGTTCAAACACCAATTTCTATACTTATTTTAGGTTACAACAGATGAATAAATCCAGAATCATTTAGGTAGTGAAGCATCGCCATTTACATCACGTTATGTTTACACACTATCTAGATCCACATGATAAAGAATGGATGGACATCATAGCCAATTTCATGCAGCTATTTTTATGTTTCGTCGAAAGAAAGATTTTTCAATGAAACACCCTAAAGAAAATCTAACAACTTTAACTTGCTTCAAGGCCTACGACGTCCGAGGCGAGTTGGGTGTGGATTTCGATGCCGAAATAGCCTATCATATAGGCCGTGCTGTGGCACAGCATTTTAAAGCCAAAAATATTACCATCGGCTTCGATGCTAGAGAGACATCCCCAGAGTTGGCAGCTGCAGTCATGCGCGGGATTTGTGACGCTGGATCTAAGGTCATGTCGATAGGTTTGGCCGGAACAGAGGAAATGTATTGGGCGGTTACCGAATTCAATGCTTGCGCCGGCATTGAAATCACCGCGTCGCACAACCCCATAAATTATAACGGCCTTAAAATTGTAAAATCAGGCTCCCAACCTCTAGATGATCTAGAAGACTTTCAAGCCATCAAACTACTGGCTGAAAATCAAACTTGGGTCGAAAACCCATCTAAAGGCACTGTTCAAGATATCTCAAGAGAAGCTCGTAAGAAATACGTTCAGCGCGTCCTTAGTTTTCTAAATCACTCTAATTTAAAGCCGCTTAAAATTGTTGTGAATTCTGGAAATGGTGCCGCTGGTCCAACGTTTGATGCCATAGCCGATGAACTCAGCCGCATTTGCTCACCGCTAGAGTTTATCCGCGTCCACCATGAACCAGACCACACATTCCCCAATGGCATTCCCAATCCGTTACTTCCTGAAAACCATGCTGCGACTGGAGATGTCGTTAAGCGAGAGGTCGCTGACTTTGGCGTGGCCTTTGACGGTGACTTTGACCGCTGTTTCTTTTTTGACCCCTACGGCGAGTTTGTGCCTGGTGAATATATCGTCGGACTTTTGGCATCGATATTTTTGGACAAGGAAGCTGGTGCAAAAATTGTCCATGACCCACGCGTTGTTTGGAATACGCAGGACATCGTTTCGGAACAATCTGGTGTCGCAGTTCAATCAAAGACGGGTCACGCATTTATCAAACAGACGATGCGGGCTCATGAGGCGGTTTACGGTGGCGAGATGTCGGCGCATCACTATTTCCGGGACTTTGCATATTGCGATAGTGGGATGATCCCCTGGCTGCTAATGGCTGAACTTATCAGCACGTCAGGCAAGAGCCTTGGTGAGTTAGTTGCGGATCGCTTTAGAAAATTTCCAAGCAGTGGCGAGCAAAATTTCACTGTCGCTGATCCAGATAAGGTAATTGCCGCTATATTCGCAAAAT
>JAPKEA010000099.1 GCA_028822275.1 Planktomarina sp.
GAACTGCTTACGCAGCCAAAGCCATTGGAGCTTTGTTGTCATTTGCAACTAGCTTTTATGAACCGATAACGGTGGTATCTCACCGAGCCAAAGCTAACCTCTTTAGACGTCCGTCGATCCTATTTCAGCCCCATCTGTCCTCAAATGAAGGAGTTGTGGTGGAGCTGCCGGGTACCGCCCCCGGGTCCGATCCGTTTATTACAAGCGCGTTTATGACCATAGTCCCGAAGGACGCTTTAAACGTAGTCCGCTTTATCTCGAATTGAAAGGGGTGGGGACTATTTGATAAGTGAAAAATTTTATATTTGATTGCAGACAACGTGAATACGAAATTTAAACGAACCGTCATCTTTTCTTTTACTAGTACCTTTTAGAATTTAAGTCTAAGTGACTTTAGAATAACTTTTATGGAGAAAAACATGTTTAACGCCCTCGTTGTCGAAAAAACTGAAGATGGAACCCATGCGGAGGTGCGCTCAGTTTCTTATGATGATCTACCGGCAGGGGACGTGACAGTTTCCGTTGATTATTCGACAGTAAACTACAAGGATGGTCTTTGCATTGGGCCAGGTGGTGGTTTGGTGCGTACCTATCCGCATGTTCCGGGAATTGATTTTTCTGGCACAGTAGAGACTTCGGACGATCCTCGCTATGATGTGGGTGATGCAGTTATTCTTACGGGCTGGCGTGTTGGTGAAGCGCGGTGGGGCGGATACGCCCAAAAAGCTCGGGTGAAAGCAGATTATTTAGTACCACTACCTAACGGTTTGACCACTCGTCAGGCAATGGCTGTTGGAACGGCTGGCTTTACATCTATGCTGGCGATCATGGCTTTAGAAGATCATGGGCTAAAGCCTGGCCAAGGCCCTGTTTTGGTTACAGGTGCTGCTGGGGGGGTAGGCTCTGTGGCTACCGCTATTTTGGCAAATTTAGGGTATGAAGTTGCTGCGGTTACCGGACGCCCAGAGACTGGCAATTATCTAAAGGAGCTTGGAGCAGAGACAATTGTGGATCGCAGCGAACTGAACGAAACAACCAAACGGCCCCTTGAGGCCGAAATTTGGGCTGGATGCGTTGACGCAGTCGGTGGAGCTATGCTCGCACGTGTTTTAGGCCAGATCAAATATGGTGGATCAGTTGCCGCTGTTGGCTTGGCTGGTGGTTCTTCGTTGCCGACAACTGTGATCCCATTTTTGCTCCGAGGAATTAATTTATTGGGTATCGACAGCGTCATGCAACCCTATGAAAATCGTAAACGCGCGTGGGATCGAATTGCAACTGATCTACCTCTGGCAAAACTAGAAGCAATGGTTTCATCCGCAACTCTATCAGACTTACCTGCTTTAGGTCGCGATATCTTGAAGGGTAACGTCAAAGGTCGGGTTGTTATTAATGTTAACGCTTAGTTTTTTGGGGTTGATTCAAAAACTATTTGCGCCCCTTACTAGAGCCACGTTCGCTCAGAAGGAAATACCAAATGCCTCTCGATATCGATTTTATTCGTAGTCAATTCCCAGCTTTTGATGTTGCGTCATTGCAGGGGCAATCTTTTTTTGAAAATGCTGGCGGATCTTATACATGTTCACAGGTTCAGGATCGTTTGTCGCGATTTTATAAAGAGCGTAAAGTTCAACCTTATGCACCTTATGAGGCATCACGATTGGGTGGTGCTGAAATGGATGAGGCGCAAATACGTTTGGCAACAATGCTGGGTGTCGATGCGGATGAATTGAGTTTTGGTCCTTCCACATCGCAAAATACATATGTGCTATCGCAAGCCGTTTCTCAATGGCTTGAGCCCGGGCAATCTATCGTTGTTACTAATCAAGATCATGAAGCAAACTCAGGCTCATGGCGCCGTTTGGCCGATAGGGGTATCGAAATTAAAGAATGGCAAATCGACCCAGAAACGGGTCTTTTGGACCCAAGTGACCTTGCCAATTTATTAGATGATGGTGTTCGGATGGTGTGTTTTCCACATTGTTCAAATGTTGTAGGGGCGATTAATGATGTCGCTAAAATTACAACCATGGTCCGTAATGCTGGCGCTTATAGTTGCGTTGATGGCGTGAGCTACGCCCCACATGGCTTCCCGAATGTAGATGAGCTCGGCGCTGATATCTATCTTTTTTCTGCGTATAAAACTTACGGACCGCATCAGGGTTTGATGGTCATTCGTAGAGAACTAGGAATGAGCTTGCCTAACCAAGGTCATTATTTTAACGCAGGCACCTTGCATAAAAGGTTTACACCTGCAGGCCCAGATCATGCACAGGTTGCGGCTTGCGCTGGCATGGCTGATTACGTCGATGCGGTCTATGCACATCATTATAAGCCAAAGGCTTCGCCTGCCGTCCGTGCTAGTCATGTTCATGACTTATTTAGGGATCACGAAAAACTCCTTGCGCAACCCATTCTTGATTATCTGTCTTCAAAAAACTCGGTGCAATTGGTTGGGCCAGCATCAGCTGAAAGCCGTGCGCCCACGATCGCACTAAAATTACAGATATCTGGTGTAGAGGCAGCTAAAAAGCTAGCACCGTTCGGCGTCATGGCCGGGGGTGGAGATTTTTACGCAGTGCGCCCTCTCGAGGCAATGGGGATTTCTCCTGAACATGGAGTGCTACGATTGTCATTTGTCCACTATACCGCACAGGAAGATATTGATCGGCTGTTAAACGCGCTAGATCAAGTTTTGTAATAAATGTAATAGGAAAGTGTGATGCACCCGACGATTGTATGGTTTCGGCGTGACTTGCGCCTTCAAGACAATGCCGCACTAACAGCTGCTATAGCCGAAGGCGGTCCTATTATTCCTGTTTTTATTTATGATGATCTCGTTGAGAAGTTAGGTGCGGCACCAAAATGGCGTTTGGGCGAGGGATTGTCAGTATTGCAGAAGTCGCTTGAAGAAATGGGTAACCGTTTAATTTTTAGGCGTGGTTCAGCAGCGAAAGTCCTCGACGTTTTGGTCACTGAGACCGGAGCCGCTTCGGTCTTTTGGCAAAGAGCTTATGATCCCGATAGTCAGGCACGGGATATAACGGTGAAAAGAAATTTAACTGAAAAGGGAGTTAAAGTACAAAGTTTTAAGGGGCACCTTTTGTTTGAACCTTGGACTGTACAAACAAAAGTAGGTGGTTTCTACAAGGTGTACACGCCCATGTGGAATTCTGTTCGGGATCGCGATGTTCCGATGCCCTTGCCGACGCCTGCCCGTATTCCTGCACCAAGATTTTACCCGACCTCAGATGGCCTCTCTGTTTGGAACCTTGGGGTAGATATGCGACGTGGCGCGAAGATTGTTTCTCAATATGCTCGGGTTGGTTCCGATATTGCTCAAAAACGGCTTGAAGAATTTACTCAAGGTGCCTTGGCTCATTACAAAACAAATCGAGATATACCTGGTGAGGATGGAACGTCTAAACTAGCAGAGAATCTTGCCCTAGGTGAGATAACCGCAGCGCAATGCTGGCACGCTGGCTGGTCGGCCCTACGCCAAGGCAATCCTGGTGCGGAGATTTTTCTAAAAGAGTTGGTTTGGCGTGAATTTGCTTATCACCTAGTGCATCATACGCCTGAAATATTGACGCAAAACTGGAAACCTGCTTGGAATGATTTTCCTTGGAACGAGGACTGTGCATCTGAGGCGTTTATTGCCTGGAAAACTGGTAAAACTGGGGTCGAATTTGTCGATGCCTCAATGCGAGAGCTTTATGTTACTGGCACAATGCACAATCGGGGTCGTATGATTGTCGCATCCTATTTAACAAAGCATCTCATGACGCATTGGCGACTTGGACAAGAATGGTTTTCAGAGTGTTTGATCGATTGGGACCCCGCCAGCAATGCCATGGGCTGGCAATGGGCTGCGGGAAGTGGACCAGATGCTGCACCTTATTTCAGGGTTTTTAATCCGGAAAGTCAAATTGAGAAATTTGACCGAGATCGCAGGTATAGGTCAGCTTGGATTGCAGAGGGACAGGCGGCGCCCCCAGAGACTGCAAAACAATATTTCCAAGCAATTCCCAAGTCATGGAATATTGGTGCTCAAGCCTATCCAAAGCCAATAGTGTCTGCAAAAGAAGGTCGTGAAATTGCACTTCATACTTATAAAAATAGAGGATTTTAGGAATGACAGGCTTGCTCTTTGGAGCTGTTTTGGTAATTTAGTCGAAAGAATGGAATTAGAGGAAGAGTACTGATGATCGTTACCACCCTCGACGGGCAGAAAAACTTACCACGCTACTTTTCACAAGTATTTGCTATCGTAAAAAAAGGTGAAAATGGCCGGATCGATTTCATACTCAACGATGGCCGTATATTTCGTGCTGAGGGCCCCAATGAGGGCCCTAAATGCGAGGTTCAAGTGCATGATCATGGGGTTTTTGCCCGGTTGCTAAGAGAAGGCCAATTAGGGTTCTGTGACGCCTATCTCGAAGGGCAGTGGAGTTCACCAGACCTCCAAGCGTTTATGGATTATTTTCACGCTGATAACGATGTGGTTTTTGAAAGTTTTCCAGGCCAAAAGCTTATACAGCTCTATGAGCGGTTCCGCTTTTTCTTGCAAAGAAATTCTAAAGATCAAGCCCGTAAAAACATCAGCTACCATTACGACCTTGGCAACGATTTTTATGGTTTATGGCTCGATGAATCGATGACATATTCATCTGCAATCTTTGAGACAGGCAAGGAAAGCTTGAAACAAGCACAGGCCAAAAAATACGCCAGCATGATAGATCAGATGGGTGTGAAAGCTGGTGAACATATATTGGAAATTGGCTGTGGCTGGGGTGGTTTTGCAGAATATGCCGCTAAAGAGCGTGGATTAAAAGTGACCTGTCTGACTATCAGTGAAGAACAATTTAAGTATTCTCACGAACGTATTGACAAAGCTGGGTTGCAGGACATGGTGACATTTAAGCTGCAGGATTACCGCGATGAAACTGGTGTCTATGACGGAATTGCAAGCATTGAAATGTTTGAGGCTGTCGGTGAACAATATTGGCCAGAATACTTTTCAACATTAAGAGATCGATTAAAGCCAGGGGCTCAAGCTACACTACAAATAATCACTGTTCAAAATAAGAATTTCGAAACTTATCGGAAGAGTATTGATTTTATTCAAAAATATATTTTTCCTGGTGGAATGTTACCATCGTTAAATATATTGAGTGAACAAGTTGCCAAAGCTGGATTGAAAGTCGAAAAAACAATCGCCTTTGGGGAAAGTTATAGCCGGACATTGCGCCAGTGGCATGATGTGTTTAACCGCAAGTGGGACCAAGTTGTTACTATGGGCTTTGACGAAAGGTTCAGACGGATGTGGAATTTTTATCTGACCTCGTGTGCTGCTACCTTTAATTATGGAAATTGTGACGTAATTCAAATTACAATATCCAAACCAAACTGAGACGGTAATGACGAATGTGTTCCTTTTTGGGACTTTGTGCTGGCCAGATCTACTGGATAGCGTTGCAGGGCTAACCTGTCCCAAACCTACCAATGCGGTCCTCAAAGAATACTCCGTAAAGTGGGCGAAGGGGCAAGGATTTCCTGCAATTCATAAATCGCCCGGTGTTATTTCGTCAGGTCTTTTGTTACAGGGCTGCGATGAAACTGTTTTAGCTCGAATGGATCACTACGAAAGTGGTTTTGGATACAAATTGGACCCAGTTATCGTGGATACTGCTTTAGGATCTAAATCAGCGATGGTTTATTTGCCACCTGATTGGGTGGAGCAGGGAGAAAATTGGGTGTTGTCCGATTGGGTTTCGCTACATGGACTTTTGGCCCTGGAGGCGTCTCACGAAGTTATGTCAACTGTGGGAACAATCTCACCTGCAGAAATGGCACAACGATACCCGCTCATCCTTCAGCGAGCGGATGCGCGCATGAATGCGAACAAAAAGTCCTCACCTGCCTCAAGTTCAGGGCTTATGCGGACAGATGTTCAGGTGCACGAACATCGACACCCATATGTAAATTTCTTTTCTATACAAGAAATAGATATTACTATTCCGAGGTTTGACGAAAAGCCAAGTAAGGCGGTAACTCGTGCAGGTTTCACCGGAATGGATGCGGCAATTGTAATTCCATATGATCCCATAAAAGATCTTTTGCTATTGGTAGAACAATTTCGCGTTGGGCCTTTCTTACGAGGAGATATGCACCCGTGGATGATGGAGCCTATTGCTGGTCGTGTCGATGTGGGTGAAATACCAGAGCAAACTGCCAAGCGCGAGGCTTTTGAAGAAGCAGGGGTACATCTTTCAGAGGTTCTGAAGGTTCACAGTGGTTATGCCTCGCCTGGGTGCACAACAGAGATGTTTCATATCTTTGTTGGTATTGCTGAATTAAACCTAAATTCGGGAATTCTTGCCGGACTGAACAGTGAGGCCGAAGATATTAAGGGGCATGTAATGACATTCGATGCTTTTTATGATGCACTAGAAAGTGGAAGATTTCCTGTATCGCCCTTGGCTGTTGCAGGCTATTGGTTGGCTTTAAATCGACAGGAATTACGCAAGAATTTTTGAGATTCTGGTCGCTGCGGCATAGATAGTTACAAAGTAAAGGTTATGAATTGACACGTTTTCACTCGGATTTGGCTGCAGCTGTTGGAAATACTCCTCTGATTAGACTGAACGCAGTAAGCGATGCGACTGGTTGTGAGATCTTAGGTAAAGCAGAGTTTATGAACCCAGGACAATCAGTGAAAGACCGCGCTGCGTTGTTTATAATCCGAGCTGCAATGGTGTCTGGTGAGTTAAAGCCTGGTGGAACAATTGTTGAGGGAACTGCTGGAAACACAGGAATTGGTTTGGCGCTTGTAGGTGCTTCCTTGGGCTTTAGAACGGTCATAGTGATCCCTGAAACTCAAAGCCAAGAGAAAAAAGATATGTTGCTTTTAGCTGGCGCTCAGCTGGTAGAGGTTCCAGCAGTGCCTTATCGAAATCCAAATAATTTTGTACATTATTCAAGCCGCTTGGCTAATAAATTGGCTAAATCGGAACTAAATGGCGCTATTTGGGCTAATCAATTCGATAATGTTGCTAATAGGCAGGCTCATATAGACACGACTGGCCCTGAGATTTGGGCGCAAACTGTTGGCAAAGTGAATGGGTTTATTTGTGCTGCTGGATCTGGTGGTACAATAGCTGGCGTTGGAATGGCTTTGCAGCCAAAAGGTGTGAAAGTTGGCCTGGCAGATCCAGATGGTGCGTCGCTTCACAGTTTTTACACTACGGGAAAGTTAGCGTCAGATGGCGGATCAATCACCGAAGGTATTGGACAAGGTCGGATTACAAAGAACTTAGAGGGTTTCAAGCCTGATGTGAGCTATAATATACCAGACGATGAAGCATTGCCGTATGTTTTTGATTTGCTGCGTAATGAAGGGCTTGTTTTAGGGGGATCTTCTGGCATTAATATTGCTGGAGCTGTGCGCATGGCTCATGAGATGGGTTCGGGACACACCATAGTGACGATCCTGTGTGATTATGGCACTCGTTATCAATCAAAACTCTTTAACCCTAATTTCCTAAGGTCAAAAAATATTGATGTGCCGGAATGGATGGAGACCAAACGTGATATTGAAACAGTCTTTGAAGCTATTTAACTTTTCTTTTGTTGTATTCCTATTGCTATGGGGCACCGTTTCTGTGGCACAGTCGTCGCAATCGGCGTCAGAGCCTGATTATAAGGTTTGGGAAGCGATTGCAGCAAAGGTCGAGGCTACATTGTCATCGGGAACAGCCTCTGAAGTTTATTTAAATTTACAGCGCGAAAAGCTTTCTGAGAGATTAATCCAGTTTAAGGCTGCTCAGGCTTCAAACTCTGTACGTTTAACTAACACACGTGCTCAATTGAGAGCCCTTGGGGCCATGCCTGCGGATGGTGAAATTGAGGCGCCTGAGATTTCTGTCCGCCGTTCTGATCTGCAATCTCAAATAAATGATCTAAGTGTCCCGGGTATTCGAGCTACAGAGGCGTTTGCGCGTGCCACAGCTATTTTGAACGAAATTGACAACCTGATAAGTAACCAAAAGACTGAAAAACTTCTACGTCTTGGACCTAC
>JAPKEA010000548.1 GCA_028822275.1 Planktomarina sp.
ATAATCTGATAGCGAGCGAATGTGTCCTTAATGGTACAAAGCTTATGGGGGAGGGATAAAAGCCTTGCCCATAGGGCAAGCTGTTAACCTTTTGGGGTTTTATACTTTGCCTGCTGTTTACCCGCGTGTTCGCACTGTCAATCACTAAGCAAAGTAAACTATCCAATTATTATGATTCATCTTGACCCATTCAGGGATAGTGCTGTGAATCAATCTGATCGCTGCAAACCATAGAAGGCGGAATTAACTAAAAATATTTTCAAAAGTGTACTATTTTGGTCGTTTTAAATGAAATAAAAATTATGAAATTAATTACGTAAAGATTAATATTGTTATGAATATTAATAAGTCTCATCTCTGCCCTAAAAAATATTCTAAAGTATTTCTAGCCACTGCGAAGTAAAAAACTGGTCACCCATCCTTCGAACAATGGACCGCTTCCGTCAGTCACCGGATAAACAATATACGCCTCACAGCACGCCAGCACGCCAGGCCTTCGACAGGCTTGTCAGTAGATTTTCTGCAGCACTCTGCTATCTCGCACAACACATTAGCGTTTTGGATATCCAGTGCTTCAATACGCAACAACTCTAAAATTAAGAAAAGACTACAGTATCTAGCAAGGACTAAATCTGGCCCGTCGGTTGAGGCCTCTGGGACATAGTCTGGAACCAAATTCGGATTAATATATTTATATCTGCGCATTTAGTGCACAGGTAACGCAAAGAAGAACTACAACATCACGAATATTTTGTGAAAACGTAGTATTTTCAAATCTTTGGTCACCATTTCTTGATCCTAAATAATTCCAAAAGGCGAGGGCATCCATTTAAGTAATTCCGCTGATTCAACTCGCTTGCACAACTTCATTCACGGTATGCGACGTGAGGCAGCGATGCCCCGGCCTATCAAAGTTTAAGCTAAAGGAGCGGGCATGAGAGCCTATCACCGTCTCACAGAGGGTAAGCGTAACCAAGCTTATGCCCTAAATAAAACCAGTTTGAAGCAAAACGCCATTGCGATGCAAATCAGTGTCCACAAATCGACGGTTTGGCGGGAGCTTCAGCGCCACAAAGGTCTGCGCGGATACCGCCCAAAACAGGCGCATCGCCTGGCGAGTTCACAACAGACACAATTTCCCCACCCCCATATTTTAGATGGAATATGAACTGTGATTGAAAAGATGATCCGTGAGGATTGGAGCCCAAAGCAGATCAATGGGCAACTGAATTATCATGACGAGCGAGGCGTCAGAACCAAGTGGATTTACCAGCATATCTATCGTGATAAACGCAATGATCGCGATCTTCACACCCATCTGAGATGTCAAAAGCAACTACGCAGCCGCTATGGCAGCATCGAGCGGCGTTTCCAGATCAAAACAGGGTATCCATTGAGAAAAGTCCCGAGATCGTCAGTCTGCGCAGCCGCGTAGGGGATTGGGAGGCTGATGCCGGGATCGGCAAACAGGGCCAATCACTCCTTGTGGCACTTGTGGCTCTTACAACAAGATTTAGCGTTACAATCAGGGACGCTAATCAAACAGCGCAGGCTGTTACGGAGGCGATCTGTGACAACCTGAAACCCTATCAAGATCGCGTCTTCACCTTGACTTACGATAATAGAAGAGAATTCACGCACCATAAACCGAGTTCCCACGACCGGAAGGCCGAAGGGTTCTTCGCTAATCCTTATCACTCCTATGAGAGTGGCCTCAACAAAAATACAAATGGTCTGATCCGGCAATACGTTCCAAAGGACAAAGACATCGATGATCTGAACGATCAACAGGTGACCCAGATCATGAATAAGATAAATAATCGGCCCCGAAAATGCCTTGGCTTTAAAACACCAAATCAGCTATTCCTTAGTCCCAACCAAACTGTTGCGATGGCGCGTTGAACCCACATTTGTATTTTGTGAAGTTTGTTTCAGATAAGAATATGTATTTCGACTTTGACAGCCTGATAATCACAGCAGCTATACTCAATAAATAATCCACTCAAAACGTCAGCAACGCCAGGTAAAAAACTTTTCCTTAGATTTTCTTGCACTTATATCAACCGCCCTAATAATTGACCTTTACCCAATCTCTTTTAGTGATTGAAGTTATTC
>JAPKEA010000100.1 GCA_028822275.1 Planktomarina sp.
ATGCTATTGGCGATTGCCATTGGATACTTTTGGTTTGCGGAAATACCAACGCTTTGGACAATCGCAGGTGCCTTCGTGATTATAGTATCTGGAGTCGTAATTATTTGGAGAGAGCAGATTTTGGAGCGCCGTCGCGATATATCCGCCGGGAGTTTGCAATAAAGAGAGGCCCATCTCTAGGGTTGGGGCCCTACTAATTTTAAGTACAGAGTTTAGCTGCGCACAAGCTTCTCATATCCTTCAGCAATTTCACGCGTTAATATCCCAACTTCAAACGTATGATCGCCAATTTGACCAACTGGAGTTACTTCAGCTGCAGTGCCCGTGAGCCAGCATTGTTCAAAACCTTCCAACTCTTCAGGCATGATATGGCGCACATTTACTTTAACGCCTCTCTCTTCGAGCATATTGATGACTGTTTGGCGGGTGATGCCGTTCAAGAAGCAATCAGGCTTTGGCGTGTGAACCTCACCGTCTTTCACGAAGAAAATATTCGCTCCTGTCGCTTCGGCAACGTAACCACGGTAGTCATACATCATCGCGTCAGAACAGCCCTTTGCTTCTGCTGCATGCTTTGACATTGTACAGATCATGTAAAGGCCAGCTGCTTTTGCAAAACAAGGGATTGTTTCTGGGCTAGGGCGTTTCCATTTGGCAATGTCGAGCTTCGCACCCTTCATCTTAGCGTCACCGTAATATGCGCCCCACTCCCAAACTGCGATTGCCATTTTGACAGGGTTGCGCGCAGAAGCAACGCCCATATCTTCTCCTGAAGCACGCCAGCAGATGGCGCGAACATAAGCATCTTGCAATCCAGAAGCCGCTAGGACTTCGGTTTTGGCTGCTTCAATCTCATCCACAGTGTAAGGGATTGGAATATCCATATATTCGCCAGATTTCAAAAGGCGCTCGGAGTGTTGCCGCGACTTAAAAATCTTGCCGTTGTATGCGCGTTCGCCTTCGAATACTGAGCTGCCATAATGCAAACCATGTGTTAGGACGTGAACTTTAGCATCACGCCAATTCACCAATGTGCCATCCATCCAAATGAAACCGTCACGGTCGTCGTATGAGCCAGCCATGTGAAAACTCCCTTTATTTAGCAAGTATTTGCATTTATGTCTAAAAATATGTCCGTTTCGGACATAATATTGCGAAAATTGTTTAATTTTTTAGCAATTGATTCTTGGAATGTCAATAATACTGACGTATTATCTGACTACGTTTTGATTGAAAGGAAGACAGATGGGACCGGGCCTGGATCGACCTGATAATGTACGAGGTCTGCTTTTTTTAACAGATGATCAGTTGCGTAAAGGGATCGAGGCTATGTTTTTCGCTTATCGAGGATTTACAGCTGATCCAGATCGGATCTTGGCTGAAAAATCTTATGGGAGGGCGCATCATCGCGCGTTGCATTTTATTCAACGAAGTCCCGGCACAACGGTGAATAATCTTTTAATGACGCTTGGAGTAACCAAACAAAGCCTAAATCGTGTGCTACGTACATTGATCGAAGATGGGTTGGTGCTGAACGAAGTTGGTACGCGTGACAAAAGGCAACGTCACCTTACTCTGACTATGGTTGGTGCTGAACTAGAACAAGCTTTGTCTGATGCTCAACGCGACCGAATGCGTACTGCTTACCGAAAAGCTGGTACCGAGGCTGTTCATGGGTTTAATGCTGTTCTTGAGGCAATGATGGATCCAGATTTACTCCGTCAGTACAGGCAATTAAGCTTAGGTGATCACAAATGATACTCGACGCCCACTTATTGATAGTGGATGACGATGAAAGAATTAGAAACTTATTGCAAAAATTTCTAATTAGAAATGGATTTTTAGTATCTGCGGCCAGAGATGCTGCTCATGCACGGAGGATTTTGTTGGGATTAGATTTTGATTTGATTGTTATGGATGTTATGATGCCCGGTGAAGATGGTGTGTCATTGACGCGACATTTGCGCGAAACTCGAACCACTCCTGTGCTTCTTTTGACAGCAAAAGGAGAAACGGAAGATCGGATCCTTGGATTGGAAGCTGGTGCGGATGATTATTTAGGTAAGCCATTTGAGCCAAAAGAACTATTACTTCGTATCAACGCAATTTTGCGTCGGGCGCCGGTGGTTGAGCCGGCGATGACATTACCTAAGGTTATGAACCTTGGCGACGTTCGCTATGATGTAGGTCGCGGTGAGATGTGGATGGGTAGTGGTCGCGTCCGATTAACAGCGACTGAGAGCCAATTGATGCGCATTTTCTCAACCAACCCAAGTAAGCCTTTGAGCCGGGCGCGCTTAGTCGAAGAGTTAGGCCGTGATGGTGGGCAGGCACAAGAACGAGCCGTGGATGTGCAAATCACGAGACTGCGCCGCAAAATTGAAAACAACCCAAAACAACCGCGTTATCTTCAAACCATCCGAGGTGCGGGCTACATGTTAGCGCCAGAGTAAAAATGAGTATTATAACTGAACAGCGCCTGCACGCTAAGCTACCACAAGGACTACTGATGTTGACAAAAATAGTGACCCATGCGGATTGTCTGCTGCATAAAAACCCGCCGGGCCATCCCGAACAGGTGGCGCGACTTTCGCATGTTTTGGACGTACTGGGCCCTTTGAATTTACCCTTAATCGATGCGCCATTGGTTGCTGATGACGATTTGCTGCGTGTGCATCCTGAAAGCCACATCCGCGCTATGCGGGATGCCGCACCATCCGAGGGCTGGCAATCACTAGATTCTGATACCCATATGTCACCGGGGACATTGACGGCTGCATTACGTGCCGCTGGCGGTGCAGTTCGCGCTGTCGATATGGTTATGACAGGAGAGGCGCAGAATGTGTTTGTCGCAATGCGCCCTCCGGGGCACCACTGCGAACGTGAGACTCCCATGGGGTTTTGTTTCTTTGGAAATATTGCCCTGGCCGCTAAATATGCTTTGGACCACCATGGGCTGAGCCGTGTTGCGATTGTGGATTTTGACGTCCACCACGGCAACGGAACGCAGGATTTAGTTGAAGGAGATGCTCGGATATTATTTGCTAGCAGCCATCAAATGCCGCTCTACCCCGGGACAGGCCATGCCCATGAAACAGGTGGGTATGGAAATGTCTTAAATTGCCCGATGTCAGATGGCGCAGGAAGCAAAGCTTTCCGGAATGTAATAGAGCGCGAGGTTCTCCCTGCCGTTGACCGCTGGAAGCCTGAGCTCTTATTGATTTCTGCTGGCTTTGATGCGCATAAGTTAGATCCTTTAGCGGGTTTAAATCTTACGGAGGATGATTTTACTTGGATTACCCAAAAGTTATGCGATTTGGCGGAAAAGCACTGCCAGGGCCGGGTGGTATCCTGTCTTGAAGGGGGCTATGATCTTGATGCGCTTGCGGCTTCTGCGCGCGCGCATGTTGAAGTTTTAATGGAGCGTTCAAATGGTTGAAACCCAGATTGAAAATATGAGCTTTGAAGATGCAATGGCTGAGTTAGAGCAGGTGGTGACACAGCTTGAACGTGGTGATGTCGCTTTGGATGCGTCGATCGCGTTATATGAACGTGGGGCTGAATTGAAAGCGCATTGCGAAGCAAAGCTCAAATCAGCGGAAGAAAAGGTTGCAGCAATTACGCTGAATGGAGATGGACAGCCTGTGGGCGTCACACCTCTTGATGCGAGCTGAATGCGTAAGAGCTGTTACACAGAATGAACAATACTAAGTTCAACTACCACCTGAAAGCTGCTGCTGAAGCGACGCAGGCCTGCATTGAGCATGCTCTGCAGCCACTAGACCATTCGGATTTGGTTGAAGGAATGCGCCACGCGGTGCGGGGGGGGAAATGCCTTCGCGGATTTTTAGTAATTGAAACAGGACTCTTATATAAGATTCCAATTGCAGATTCTGTTTTTGCAGCGGCCGCTGTAGAAGCTTTGCACGCGTATTCTTTAGTGCATGATGATCTACCTTGCATGGATGATGACGATTTGCGACGCGGCTTGCCAACCGTTCATAAGAAATGGAATGATGCAACTGCTGTTTTGGTTGGAGATGCCTTGCAATCACTTGCGTTTGATTTGTTGAGCCGGCCTCAATGCAGCGCTGACCCTAGTATTCGAATTGCACTCATTGTGGGTTTGGCCAAAGCTGGTGGAGCCCAAGGTATGGTCCTTGGGCAAGCGCAAGATATTGCAGCGGAAACGGCAGTCGCGCCGCTGAGCTTGGAGCAAATATCAATTTTGCAACGAAATAAGACAGGTGCTTTAATCGAATGGTCTGCCTGTGCAGGCGCAATATTGGCAGGCGAAGACACGACCCCCATGCAACAATACGCTCAAGCGCTAGGGCTGGCTTTCCAAATCGTGGATGACATTCTAGATGTAGAGGGATCAGTAGGCGCAGTTGGTAAGGCTGTGCGCAAAGATAAAGAGGCTGGCAAGGCAACTTTTGTTTCATTGCTAGGTCTTACGGATGCCAAAGCGTGGGCGCAGTCACTGGTGAATGAAGCCTGCGATGCTATAGCGCCTTTTGGCCGCCGTGCAGAGAGTTTAAAAGCTGTAGCACAATTCGTTGTGTCTCGAAATAATTGAGAGAGGGCCAAATCTATGGCCGACCGACCATATACACCGCTTCTAGACAAGATTTTTGTCCCTGCGGATATGAAGCAACTTTCTGATCAAGAGCTTTCGCGATTAGCGGATGAACTGCGGGCGGAGACAATTTCTGCAGTTTCTGAGACTGGTGGTCATTTGGGCGCAGGCTTGGGTGTGGTTGAGCTTACAGTTGCGTTACATGCAGTTTTCGATGCCCCAAAGGATCGCATCATTTGGGATGTATCGCACCAGACATACCCACACAAAATTCTTACTGGGCGTCGAGACCGTATTCGAAGCCTAAGGATGAAAGATGGTTTGAGCGGTTTTACAAAACGCAGTGAGAGCCCCTATGATCCATTTGGAGCAGCTCATTCGTCGACTTCAATTTCTGCGGCTTTGGGGTTTGCTGTTGCACGTGATTTGGGTGGTGCTCCAGAGCACGGAATTGGTGATACTATTGCGGTAATAGGTGATGGTGCAATGAGTGCAGGTATGGCATTTGAAGCCTTGAATAACGCCGGCCATTTGAAAAAGCGGATGTTTGTAATTTTGAACGATAACGAAATGTCGATAGCACCACCTGTGGGTGCCTTATCGTCATACCTCAGCCAGCTCTACGCGGGTGCGCCGTTCCAAGAAATAAAAGCTGCGGCTAAGGGCGCCGTCTCTTTATTGCCTGAGCCTTTTCGCGAAGGAGCAAAACGTGCCCGGGACATGCTCAAGCATATGACAGTTGGTGGCACACTCTTTGAGCAACTTGGATTTAGTTATTTAGGGCCTATCGATGGTCATGATCTTGAGCAATTATTACCGGTTTTACGCACAGTACATGATCGATCCACAGGGCCAATGCTGATCCATGTTATGACGACGAAGGGCAAAGGTTATGCGCCCGCGGAGGGTGCCCGTGACAAAGGTCATGGTGTGTCTAAGTTTGACGTCATAACAGGTGAGCAGAAAAAAGCAGCCTCAAACGCTCCATCCTATACTTCTGTTTTTTCAAAGTCATTATTAAAGCATGCTGGGCAAGATGATAAAATCTGTGCAATAACAGCGGCAATGCCTGATGGTACGGGTCTCGATTTATTTGCTGAGCGCTACCCAAGTAGATGCTTTGATGTAGGTATTGCAGAGCAACACGGAGTAACTTTTGCCGCGGCGTTGGCTGCCGGTGGCATGAAGCCTTTTTGTGCTATTTATTCAACATTCTTGCAACGTGGATACGATCAAGTTGTACATGACGTAGCACTTCAGCGTCTGCCAGTGAGATTTGCGATTGATCGAGCTGGTTTAGTTGGAGCGGATGGCGCCACGCACGCGGGGGCTTTCGATATTAGCTTTTTGGCAAATCTACCGGGTTTTGTAGTTATGGCCGCAGCTGATGAAGCTGAACTTTCGCGTATGGTTGCGACAGCAGTCGCTTATGACGAAGGCCCTATTGCATTCCGTTTCCCGCGTGGAGAAGGTGTTGGATGTGAGATACCTGAACAGAGCTTGCCGATAGAAATTGGTAAAGGACGCATAATTCAAGAAGGTTCGCGTGTAGCTATTTTATCGTTTGGAACGCGCTTAGGGGAAGTATGCATTGCCGCTGAGGCGCTGACCGCCCAGGGCATCACCCCAACAATTGCAGATGCTCGATTTGCAAAACCTCTGGACCGTGATTTGATTATGAGATTGTCAAAAGATCATGAAGTTATTTTGACAATTGAAGAAGGTGCCGTGGGTGGGTTTGGTAGTCATGTCGCACAACTATTGGCAGAAGAAGGTGTGTTTGATGTAGGCCTAAAGTTTAGATCCATGGTTCTACCAGATACGTTCATTGACCATGCGAGCCCGAAGGAAATGTATACGGAAGCCAAATTATCAGCGCACGATATACACGCAAAAATATTGAATGCTTTGGGAATATCCTCTCTAAAAGTACACGCTTAATTTAGATATTCCACTGGACTTTTTTTGCTTTAAAAACTGGAAATGCCATGCCAAAAAGTGGAATGGAACTCAAGCACCTGATTCTAGGCTATCGTACTGCCGTCTTGCTGTTAGCGATTTTCTATATCTCGTACAGTTGTATTAACTCAAACTGGAGCGCTGCAGGCGGTCCGTTTCGGTTTCTTACGATTTGGGGGCTTGCCATGTCACTTGCGATGGCTTGGCAAATGTTTCGTATTTCACGGGGTCAAAGTTCAGCTAAATGGGATAGCTTTGGTGGTGCAACTGCCGTCGTAAATGCTATGGTGGTCTTCTTATATTGGACTTTGTATTTTGAAGATCCAAAATCTGTAACCCCAAATGGGCAGTTAGACGTTTGGTGGCGTGAGTTTTACATGCATTTATTTGGACCAATTCTCATGTGGATTGATGCGTTTTTTATCAACCGTATTTTTCGCGAACTAAAGCATGGATTGCTGCTTTTAGTAACTTTAATTGTGGCATATCTAGCATGGATAGAGTTTTTTGTAATGCGCTTCAATGATAGCCCGGTTGGCAGCGTAACGCAGGGATTGCCTTATCCGTTTCTCAATAATCTTGATGTATCAGGTCGTATTATATTTTATGGCAGCAACATCGGCGTAGCGATTATATTTATGTTGCTATTTGCGGGTATGGCCTGGGGTGTCCGAAAAACCTTTGTAGATTAATTCTCTCGGTCCAGGAGATTTTGAAGGCCAGATTTATAGGTTGGGTAAAGTAATTTTACGCCCAATTCTGATTTAATTAAATCATTCGAAACACGCTTGTTCTCTGCGTAGAAACTCTTCGCCATTGGGGTCATTTCTGCTATTTCGAAATCGACCGTTGGGGGCAGGGGTAGTCCAAGTAAAGTTGCTGCATGTGAGATCACATCCTGCGGTGGCGCAGGATCATCGTCGCAAAGGTTGTAGATTGCGCCGGGTCGTGGCGCGTGTATTGAGGCAGCAAGAACTTGCGCAATATCATCCACATGGATACGACTGAACATTTGGTCCGCTTTGATGATCCGCCGTGCTGTGCCATTTCGTACTTTGGAGAAAGGTCCGCGTCCAGGGCCGTAAATTCCGGCAAGGCGAAAAATATGAAGAGGCAAATCACTATTTTCCCAAGCACGTTCTGCGGTGTTGCGTAATTTCCCCCGCTCTGTGGTAGGGTTTAAAACTGTGGCCTCGTCAACCCAAGCTCCGTTGTGATTTCCATAAACACCCGTTGTAGACAAATAGCCGACCCAATCAAATTCAAATTTTTTGATTGCGAGGGCATTCAGCAATGGGTCACCATTGGCATTAGGTGCTGCAGACATTAGCAAATGTGTTGCCTCTGACAATACATGTTGTAAATCGTCACCTGGCCACTGTACTGCAGTAACTCCATCGGCCTGCATTTGCTCTGTGCGCATCGCACTGCGAGTTGTTCCAGTCACCCCCCAACCTTGCTGTATTAACAAAAGGGCTAAGGCGCGGGCAGAAAACCCGTATCCGATACAAAGTAATTTCTTGGTCAT
>JAPKEA010000101.1 GCA_028822275.1 Planktomarina sp.
TCTTTTGCAATGCTATCGTTATATTGAATTGAACCCTGTGCGGGCGGCAATGGTTAATGATCCAGCCGACTACGCTTGGTCGAGTTATTGTCACAACGGTCTAGCCGTCGAGACTGACCTATGCACCCCTCATGACCAATATTTGAAACTAGGTAAAACAAAACCAGAGCGAGCAGCTGTAAATCGTGATTTATTCAGATGCCAGTTTGAAAGTGGCCAGCTAAAGAAAATTAGGACTGCGATTAACAGGGGACTTGCTTTGGGCAATGAGCGATTTAAAGATGAAGTAAAAGTAGTGTATGGACGTAGGGTGAGATCAGGGAAGATAGGTCGACCAAAGAAAAGTGTCATCTGACCCCACTTATTTTACACTTATTACTTACAGACTTAGTGGCTAGGCTTAATTTTCAACGATCTCGTGCTGATCGAAGTAAATGCATCGTTCAGATAACCCGGTAAACTGGCTAAAAACGTGACGACCCGAACGCACCGAAATGCTCATGTAACAACGAAGTGGTTTGTCAAAGAGAAACGACGATGAAAATAGTATCGGTAATTTTTATTGCGGCTAGCCTCGCCTCTTGCGGTGGAGGTGGCGGGGGATCACCAGCGCCTGAATCCTCTGCACCCCCCAGCGTTGAGCTTTCTGTAGACACCGCCAAAATATTTCGCGGAAACTCAATTAAACTCAACTGGTCAAGCTCTAATGCGAGTTCGTGTTCGGCGTCTGGTGATTGGTCTGGGACTTTGACTTTAGAGGGTTCTGAGACTTTAATATTGGCCGATGCTGGCGCATATAATTTTTCTTTAAATTGCTCAGGTGCAATATCTAGCCACTCGGTCACAGTGACCGATTATGATTTTGAGGGAACGTGCATAAATCCGCATGACTCGAAATTTCCAAGAGAGTACTTGGGCGAGTATCCTCGCCCTGACCCGCAAAATTACTTTGATGACACCCTCGTTAAGTCAATTGGACTTAAAGACTATGGGATTTCCTGGATTTACAACGCCTACAAAAATAACTCCCCGTTGTTGTTGCAAGACTGCACTGAAGAGCAATATGTAAAGTTGATGTATCGCGAGACGTTGCGGCGTTTAAAATCAATCGGCGTCACCAGCGTCTGGGTCGCCAACTTCGGGTATTGGAATAATGACCCAGAGATTTGGACCGTAGATCATTCGACAAAACATATAAAGGACTGGGAAATAGCATTCATCGCAGACACGGCCCGTGCCCTCGATATAAACCTGCATTACAGTTGGCAATTCAATATGCGGATTACCAATTCAGAAGATTTACTGTTTCCTTTCAATGGCACTGCCTATGTCGATATGTCCTTACTAACACGGATTATGGCCGCGCATGAGAAGCACATTATTTGGGAGGCAAAACGCCTAGAGGGGTTAGGCTTCAAATCGATGTCTGCCGATTGGCAAGCCATGTGGTTGGCATTTTGCGGTCTCGACTGCACTGCCACAGAGTCAGAGATAGAAGACCTCAAGGACTTCTATATGCAGCGCATGGGTCAAATCATCGCCAGCATCAGGCAGTCCTTTTCTGGGGAAGTATTTGTTGGCGAAGGTATTCAATGGAATGATGAGCGCGTTGTTGATCAGGTGGACGGCATTGTTGTTAACTTTCCAAATTTAATCGCTGATGAAGAGGTCGAAACCGCCAATGTGGCGCTTATTGAAGAAAGGGCAACCGAGTATATCGCCGATTTCCATCGAGACTATTATTGCCAAAGCTCCAAACCATGCTGGGAAAGAACCAGCTTTAACAACGAAAAACATCGAATAATATTTAATTTGTTTGCGCAAAGTCACGCATCATTTCTTTCAAGAGGCTGGGTCGAGGATGGTTTTTGTATCGATGAACTCTTTGGTCAACCGTCGGATACAGGCTGTATTCAGCGACAAATTAAAACAGATTTTTCAGCGCAGGCAATCTGGTTTGAGGGCGTTTTAAGAGCCATCAATAACCAGCCCTACTTCGATTTAAAAGGCGCCACATCGACCACGGGATATTGGCTTTCGGACACATTACTGGGTGATGGCGACATCGAAGCTTTTCCAAACCTGTCTCAATCTATCCGCGGCAAGCCTGCCGAAAAAATAATCCAGTATTGGTACTCTGGCGAACACCAACCGTACGCGGCTGAATTTTCAGACTAGCCAATCCACCGAGGGTGCCAGAGATCAACAAGAACTGCCCCAAGAAATGATTGCTAGGACACTTAATCTACCAACTATAAGTGTAATTTTGCGTTCACCGCAGTCTATACCGTAGCTGTAGAGCTTTAAGCACGTGTGGGCAAGTCGGCGGATTACTGGAACTAAGGGTGCCGGGGCGGGACTTGAACCCGCGCGGAGCTACTTCCGAGCCATTTTACGTCCCCGTTTCACCAGAACCCACAATACAAGGCAAATAGCCAACACCGATAAATCAGTATCGTGCGCAATAAGGTCTTTATTGATGGTTGTGGCTTGCGGTGGTTAAACGTGCTCATGTCCCATGACAGTTCATAAAAACCTGTAGCAAAATCTCAAGTCCCAACTAACCCCTCCCCGCGGCACCGATCCTTACGCTTGATGAGACCCCAGTTCAAACCCCTATGATTGGATACCAATCAGCGTGAAATCGGTTGATGGCATAATCAACCTGCTCACCGTACGAATAACCATCATTGTCATTCTCTATGTCACAGGCATCTCCAAGCGTGTCTGAATCAAAGTCATAGCGCTGTATAAAGCACGAACAGTCGGGTTGATGGTCAAGTTTGGTCTTCGGGGGCGAGTCTTAACGATTTAACGCTCGGTGATAATTAGGCGATCTCGCGCCACAGTTCACAGGCGATAGTCGCTCGCTGGATTTAACTTGTACCCTCATAAATTGAGGTGACACGCACGTCGTAGGTATAGCGCGCCAATGGAAATTCTTTAATGTAGCCAGCGCCACCCATGCTCCGTAGCGCGGTGTCGCTGGCTCTGTTCACCGCCTCGGAGGCATTCACTTTAGCCATGGACGCCGGTTTGGCAAAAGGCAGACCTTGGGCTTTGTAGCCTACGGGAACGGATTCAGAATGTGACTTTGCAATCAACGAAAGACGATTAGCAAAAACGAGAGATTAAAAAGCCAAAGTAACAGAAGCCTAAACTACTGCTCGCATGAAAAAAAGGTCGTTATATTGTTGTCCTGCAGAAGAAAACTCAATGCGCATGACGCTTTCATGCCCAATCAAACCGTATAACAATATTATTGGCTATTGACTCTTATTCCTGAGTCGGCGAACATTTGCATCGTTCCATCAAACAAGTAATCTAGATTTAAAACTAGTCCTTAAGGAGCCACACGAGTATGAATTTAGTGACAATCGCATCTCTCGCGGCGATATTTTTTGTACTTACGCTGCTAATAGCCAACATTTTGCAACATCGGCATCTCTTTCGCGGTCATTTTCAACGCAAATCTAATCAGGTAGAGCCCGAAGTGCAAGACAGCTTAGTCGACAAAGCTACTGGAGGTAAGCAAGAGTGAGATGCCCTCACTCCTAAATGTTGGGCATGCATGCTCCTGCCACGGTGACTAATAGAGGCGCGTTTCAGGCTTTTTGAGGGTGCTTTAATTTGGTGGTTGGTTATTAAGGTGCAAAATCCTGCCTAAACGGGATGAGGTACGTTAACCCAGTTAGTGCATAACTGTCATGGATTCCAGCTACGTTAAGGGCTCGAGACTCGTCGCACCCAATAGTTCGCGGCTAGTTAGCTGACCAATGTTCTCAAGCGTCTACTGTATCAGTTCCTTTAACGGTTTCAGGTTCGATGTCCCCAGCAGGCAAGGGCATTTCATCGGTCGTTTCACTCTCCGTCCGATCTGGTACTGCCGCAGTTTTTTTAGCGTCTACTAAAGCGTTTGTGTCGTGAGAACCACCGCAGAGACCCGCAATCACAGGCGCAGAGAAAATCAGCGACGCGAGGATTGTTAACATTCGTAAATCATTAAACTTCATAGCGTTTTTCTTTGCGGCAAGGTAGTCTTGGAAGCAAATATTTAAGCTATATCGAGTATCTATGACGATGCTTGGCAGTCTAGAACAATTAAATTTTTACTAACGCAAAGACTTATGAGATTTTTTACGGTAGTAATTCTAAGTGCACAATTTTTTCATAGAGCAGCGCTCAACGGAGAACTCGCAGCGATAGCCCAAGAGCATGTGATCAAGACGATTCAACATTTTTATCAAGTGTTAAACATAAAGCAATACGACAAAGACAAACTTCGGCAAGTAGTATCGGACGACTTTATAGTCTTTGAGGCCGCGAAAAAAATGAACCTCGACCAGTTCCATACTTTTATCCCACACAAAGACCCAAACGCTGAACCCTTAATCGATACAAACTGGCAAATCACAGATTATCGAGTGTGCATTGCTCATAACTCAGCGCATGCGAGCTATTTGAACGGGGTACGTTCCAGCACGGCGACAGTTTACGAGTAGCAATGCTATGGATGGAGAGCGCATTTATTACATATCAAAATGAAAAGCTCAAAATAAAGTTCTTACACTCAAATCTCATTTCAAAAGATATTCAGAAATTGAGCGATGGCGCATCTGATTAGATCGCGCTTTCTTCTCGCTCTCAGTCGCTACCGTTAAAGTACACAATAGAATTTTGAGGATTTCTCGTCAAAAAATAATTAGGCCCGCAGTTTAAAACTCAAGCACCCACAACAATAAAAAGAGCGTCTTTTTCGCCTCAAAGACGACTTTAAAGGTGCCAAAGATTGATCAATTTTGGCAGGGCTTGGGAACAATTTATCTGAAAATCCACGCAAGTGTGTTGATTATAGGGCCTAAAAATACACTTGGTTCAGGCCGCACTAGAATTTAAAAATGTAAGCAATTGATTCATATCTGTCTTTTTTATTAACATCAATATACCTGCAATTATAATTACTAGAGCTTAATATGGAGCAATCGATTCCTACCAACAGTATAAAACATATCCTGTTTTAGCGAACAAAAAATGGCAAGCCGACACGGCGCGTTACTACCATTTTTATACCAGTAAATCCAAAAGGCTTTGGTTGCTGATTTAGATCTATAATTTAAAAATTTTAATTCGCCACTGTTTTTGGTCTAGTCAGTGATACAAATACCTCAATAATTTGAATTTTTGGGTACAAAAAATATGTATATCGCAATCGGTTTGGTAGTTTGGCTTTTTTCTTACATTGTATTACCTAAAATACTGAGTTACCTGCCATCTGACTCAGTCATTCACTCGGTGAATCCGATACAGCGAATTAACTTCGCAACCATTAATACAGTTTTGGTTCTTGTGTTAATTAAGTAATAGAGAAAACACTCCCGTCTAACCGCGAACAGTCGTAAATCCCATCAGTGGTCGCTGCAAGCAGAGCAGAGCAGAGCAGAGCAGAAAAGCTTAGCGATACAAATCGAATCTAGTTGCTATGTTAATCATATCAGGCACAGGCACCTCACGGATCGTTTTGTCCACTTTTACGGCTATGAGATCGCTCCGCAGAGCGGCGTATAAGTGTCATGCACTCTTAAAATAATGGTTGTGCGTCGAGGGGTATGATGAAATTATCCAACTGTCCGACAATATCTGTAGCTCAGGGCGTATACCAAAAAATTAACCGATGTAAACTGCGCCCGACAAGTCAAACAGCCAGTAGCGTCTACCCTTTTTTTTGGCGGTTGCCAGAGTTTTCTCCAAAGACCGTAAAATACCAACTTAATATTTTTCAAGCCTCTGTTATATCAATATATTATCAGGTAAGGCGCGCTATGGCACCGAACACTATCAAAACCAATTTTCTGATAGGAAAAACTATAGGTAAAAGCGGCTATTTATAGGATTTATATTTTTTGTTGAGGAGCTCAACGATGATGCTAGGAATGAGCAACTGTCCCACGAGTGTCCCATGGCGATATAAGTCGGACACGAAAGGCGAGATAACTATAGCTAAGTGATTGATTTATAATGGTGCCCGGGGCCGGACTTGAACCGGCACGGAGTTACCTCCGAGGGATTTTAAGTCCCTTGCGTCTACCAATTTCGCCACCCGGGCAATTCAAAGGTGGGCTTGCACTGTTGTGGCTTGCGTAGAATCCTGTCGAGCCATTGATTGGCCGCGGTGCATCTCGCGAGCCAACGTTTTATGTCACTACGACAATGTCATCTAAGCGCCGCGCATTGTACCCGATTAGATCGCCTGAGTGCACTCTCGCAAGCGACATTTGTAGCCTTACAATTTTATGTCTTACAGAAATTTGGTGATCGACTCTCGCCGCAATAAAAATCGGTAAGCTTATCATTGGATGTCTTTTTGACAATTTTCGCCCTAAGCCAAAGGCTCTTTTTACGAGCGCTGGGTATTTTCTTTTGTCGACGCCCATTTTTCGTTAAACTCTACATGTAAAGCCCCTATGCATTGCAAGAGGCTGTTTTGAGGAATCCGAGTGGAATTTATTGTCGTCGTATTAATTATCTCTTATGCGCTGTACGTGTATGCGGATCGAGTTTTCCTCCGCCAGCGTTGGCAACTAACCAACGATCAGAGCTTTGACTGGAAGAACATTGCCGTGTCGGCGGGCTGGACGGTGGACGAGTTGCAGCGTACTGAATTTCCCGATGTCGCGACCATCACACTGATCAAAACTCTCAACTGCTCGGCCATGGGCCCAGCGCAAATCACCATGACGATTCACGGGCGCAAGATCAAAATTCTATTTCGCAATTGGAAAGGTCGCATGATCGAGCAACAACTCAATGACATTACCTTTTCATCAATCACCGATTGGGAGAAAAGCACCATCAAAAAATATTGAGATGACCAGCAGGCTAAACTGCTATTAAAAGTCATGGTGTAACGACTAAAAGAGCCGCAATGAACATACTACATTCGGTAGGTGGTGCGAGCACATGCGTCGTTTATCTACACATTTTCCGCCAATTTACTTGATTCTTCGCAGCTTTTGCCCCCAAGCGGGCGTTTAGATCGGCGGCACCTAACGAGGAGAGACACATATCAACATAGCGATTACAGCGGCCTACGCCACCGTAGTGATTGTTTGGGCAACCTCGCCGCTGATGATTGTGTGGAGTAATGATTCTTTGCCGCCGTTATTTTCCGGCGCGGTGAGACTCACCATTTCGCTGCTACTCGGCGTTGCCATACTGCCACTATTAAAGCAGCGGGTTGAGTTTACACGGCCCGCAGTGCAGTCGTATTTCGCCGCCAGTTTGGGGGCTTTCGGCGCCATGCTGCTAACCTATTACGGCGCGCAATTCGTGCCCTCTGGACTGATTTCGGTGTTGTTCGGCATCACGCCCATAATTACCATGATCATGAGCTTCTACATCCTCCAAGAGCCTTTGCCGCGACCCCTGGGTCGCGTTGGCATCATTGTTTCGCTGTGCGGGTTAATCGCCCTATTTGCCGGCAAGCAGGGCAGCGGCGATGTGCAACTGCACGGCATTGCATCGCTGCTCGGCGCCAACCTATGTTTTTCGCTGAGCGCGGTGCTACTGAAAAAGATCGATGCCGGCGTTCCGCCCTTCCCCACAACGGTCGGCGCTTTGATCGTATCGACGCCGGCATTTTGGGTGCTTATCTACCTGACCGACAGCTTTGTCGCGCCAAGTCTATGGAGCTTAAAGAGTCAGTTGGGCATTCTTCATCTGAGCCTTTTTGGCTCCCTGGTGGGATGGTTTGCTTACTATTATATTCTCGCCAAGACCAGCATTACCTCGGTGTCTCTGGTGACCCTGATCGTACCTTTGTTTGCCGTCTGGATTGGTATCGCCTTTAATGATGAAACTCTGAGCTATTCGCAGTCGCTGGCCAGCATCACTATCCTTGCGGGTCTGGGTATGTTTATTGCGGCTAAGAGACAAGCCAGTGCTTCTCGCACCACTGCAGACAGCGGGGTCACAGGCGACGCCGTCAGCCCGGTAAAGGGAGCGTCAGCCCGGTAAAGGGAGCATCAGCCCGGTAAA